>JANTFJ010000134.1 GCA_024763495.1 Desulfobulbaceae bacterium
TCATTTTCTGCGAATAGCAGCGCTATTTAAAGAAAATTAGCGGAAAAATGGGCCAATTTATCCGATTTTGCAGTAGGCTCTATATTCTCGGACAGCCGGGTCGTCGCACCTGTGCAGGTCATGGTGCGAACCGAGCGAGTTCCATGACATTCATGCTGGTTGATTTTTTATTTTTTTTATCAGTATGGTTGTTGAAATCTTCTCCACCAGATCAACAGTCACTACCTGACCACCGTTTGCCATAACCTCTGCAGCTCCGACAATTTCGCCAGGCGCCCAGTCAGCGCCCTTGACCAGCACATCAGGCAGCAGCCCGGCAATCAACTCAAGGGGCGTATCATCACCAAAAAGGACAACATGATCCACGCAGCCCAGGGCCGCCAGTACCCGGGCCCGGCTGTTTTCATTATTTACCGGACGTTCGGGCCCTTTAATTGAACGGATTGAGGCATCATTGTTAAGCCCCACCAGCAGGCAGTCTCCCTGCTGCCGAGCCGCCTCCAGATAAGAAACATGCCCTTCATGAAGTATATCAAAACAGCCATTGGTAAATACCAGTTTTCGGCCTGTTTTTTTATATTGTTCAACAATTTTCGTCAGTTTGGCCAGGGACACTATCTTGTCGGAATCGGCTGAACGCCAGGGCGTGGTTCCGGCTGTATTGAAACGTGCCCGAACCCGATCGACCAGGGCAGGTTCAACTTCTTGATAAACGGCTGCTGCCTCAGTACCCGCCTCGCTTAAGACAGCACCATCCGGCCCGATGAGCAGGGAATGACCTGCCAGGGTATTGCCGCTGCCGGCCTCACCACTGCCGTTAGTGGCGGCGATAAAAATTTGATTTTCCACGGCCCGAGCCTTAAGCAGGGTTCGCCAATGCGCCAGGCGTTCCAGGGGCCACTGGGCGGAAACCGCCAGCAGCCTGGCTCCCTGGACAGTATGAAGACGGGCAAGTTCCGGGAACCGAAGATCATAACAGACCAGCCCGCCCACCAGGCCGAGAGTAGTTTTAACGGGCCGGGGCCTGTTGCCCGCAACAAAATATTGATCTTCCTTAAAAGGGGCAAAGAGCTGTTGTTTGCGATATTGACCGGCAACACCATCAGGACCGACAAAATAAAGGGTATTGAAAAATTTTTCTTTCCCATCCACTATATTACGTTCAGGCAGGGAACCGGCCAGATAAATATTATAATGGCCGGCCAGTTCAGTTACTTCAGCCAGCAGGTCATTTGTCCGGGCCGCCTGGCCGGCCATCTTATCATAGATAAATCCCCCGGCCCACAGTTCCGGCAGAACCAGCAGTCCGGGGCCGCTCGGGGCCAGAGTCGCCAGTCGATCTTTCACTGTTGCCAGATTAGCGACAATATCTCCTGCTTTAATATTAAACTGCAGGTAACCTAAACCAAACAATTTCATTTCTTACCTCTTCTATTTTCCAACGCCTTTCTTTGCCTGCGCCGTTCAGTCACGCCCCTGGCTGTAAAAAGCGGTTCAAGAGTATCACGGTCAAGACCGGAAACATACATGGCAGTGGCCAGGGTGCCGGGAGTTGGGGTAAAATCCTGGAACTGCCGGGCCGGGAGTTTAAGTTTTTGTAAATTCTCAGCCAGGGTCTGCATATCACTCATGGTACAACCCGGATGGGCTGAGATAAAATAAGGATTAAAAATAATTTTTTTCCGCAGTCGGGCTGCAAGCTTACGGGCCGCAGCCAGAAAACGGGGCAGAACATCCGGCTTTTGTTTATGCATCAGGCGAAGAACATTTTCCTCCGTATGCTCAGGGGCAATCTTTAACATGCCGGGCACATGACGATCTAAAAGCACTTTCAGCAGTCCCGGTGTTTTAAGCAGCAGTTCCATCCGCAGCCCTGATGAAATATAAACATTTTTCACTCCTTTTATTGCCGCGACATCCTTGAGCAGTTGAATAAATTTTGCTTCATTAACCTTCAGGCCAGGGCAGGCCTGGGGATAGAGGCAATCATGGCGTTGACAGCTTTTTTTTGCGCATGAGGTACCATAAAGATTGGCGGTGGGGCCGCCAAGGTCGGTAATCGTGCCCTTGAAATCAGCCATTCGGCTGATGGTTTTCGCTTCATTAACAATCGATTTACGGCTGCGGCTGACTACCACCGGCCCCTGATGCCTGCTGATAGCGCAGAATGAACAATTACCGGAACATCCCCGGACAATAGTAATGGAATGACAAATCATGTTCCAGGCCGGCACATCGGCTGCCGCCGGATGAACGGCCCGGACATAGGGCAGGCTGTATAACCTGTCAAGTTCTACCGTGGTCAGCGGCGGCTGGGGAGGATTCTGGACAATCCAGGCACCCTGCTGCTCCTGCAGAACATAGCGGGTAGAAAGAGAGCGGCTGTGGCGGTCAAGAGCAAGTTCGGTTTTCAAAAACCTGCTCTTGTCAATATTTATCTCTTTCCAGGAATCGAGGAGCAGACAGTCGTGATAAGAACCGTCTTCTCTTTCCTTGGGGCTCAAGCGGACACAGCAGCCGGGTATATTGTTAACAGCTTTTTTCGCCTTCAGCTGCCGGGCAATATCCAGGACAGCCCTTTCGCCCATGCCGTAAACCAGGATATCGGCCTTGGCATCTGTTAAAATCGAGCCCCGCAGATTATCTTGTTTATAGTCATAATGAACAAAACGACGTAAAGAAGCCTCAAGACCACCTAAAACAATGGGCACATCTTTGTAGGCCCTGCGGGCCAGGTTTGCATATCTGATTACTGCCCGGTCAGGCCGACGGCGCTCAACCTTAACCCGTTTTCCGCCGAAATAAGGATTACCGTGGGCTGAATAGCTGTCATCTTCCCGTACCCTGGCGTTGCCGGTATAGTTGGCGACTATGGAATCAAGATTGCCGGCGGTTATTCCCCAGAAAAGACGGGGCGGGCCAAAAATTTTAAAAGAATCAACTGAATCGTAGCGGGGTTGGGCCAGCACTGCTACCCGATAACCGTGATGCTCGAGCCAGCGACCGATCAGGGCCACGCCAAAGGATGGATGGTCGATATAAGCGTCACCGGTGACCAGGATAATATCCACATAGTCCCAGCCACGATCAGCCATTTCCTGTTTACCGGCAGGCAGAAAATTTCTTGTCACAGGCCCTTTGCTCCTTATTTTACAGGGTAAGCGCTCACCGGGCAGCGAATCTTGCCGCAATCAGCCTGGCCTGCGGAAAAATTCACTATCCGGTGAGCAGTTCCAGTCAATTTAGATATTGCGCTCAACCATGGCCGTGCTTACTATACCTATGTTAGTGAAATCCGAAAAGCACAAAAGGAAATATAAAAGCCATGCCCACATTCTGCCAGACAAGAAAACCGGATATAGATTATCCCTGCCGGTGGGAATATCGTCTCATTGGCTCGGACAGAGAGGATATCTGCCGGGCCATCGATGAAATAATCTGCCAGGAATATCAACTGAGCCGAACCAACAGCAGCAAAAACGGAAAATATCTCGCAATGCGCCTGTTGCTGATTGTCGAGAACGAAAAAACCCGCGACAGTTATTTCCATCGCCTTAAAGATCATCCGGCAATTAAAATGGTTATCTGATAAGTAACCGTTCACCAGGGTGTAAATCTTTGCAATATTTAAGTCTTTAAGCGTTTACCAGTGCCTTAGGCAGTTAACTATTAGACAAATCATGAATCCTCTGGATGTCCTCAAACGAACCCCAAAAAGTAATTGCGGCAAGTGCGGCTATCCCGCCTGCCTGGCCTTTGCCGCCAATGTTGCCAAGAGTGGGGAAGACCCGACAAAATGTCCTTATATTGACCTTAACGGCCTGGACCTGAAAAAAAGAGGACAAACCGGACTTGAAGACATGGGCCGGGAACATGACCTTGAGCTTATCCGTCACCTGAAAGAAAAAATCAGCCGGCTTGATTTTGCTGAAATTGCTCCCGGACTTGGAGTAGACTGCTCACCGTCTCAGCCCCGAACCCTCAGGTTTCCCTATCTTGGTCAGGCCGTTGAACTGACAAAAGACGGCATACTGCTTGCCGGAAAGGAACCGGAAGATCCCCGCGACCAGATTCTTCTCTACAATTATATCCATTCCGGCGGCGGCCCAGAGCCACAAAACAACTGGATCGGCCTCGAGAGCCTGCCTAATTCCATTTCCAAAGTCAAAACCCTGGCCCGATACGGCGAGGAACGGATAAGCAAAATTTTTTCCGGTTTAACGCCTGAAAAAATAATCAATCTCTGCCGGCCGATACCCCATATTGTTGACAATGAAAGCTCAGCCACGGCAGCCCTGATTTTTCAGGTTCTACCCCGGCTGCCTCAATATGTTCTATTCTGGGAAGAGGAAAAAGAAGAAGGGTTCCCGGCCAAGGTCAAAATTCTCTTTGACAAAGGGGTGATGAGCTTCCTTGATCTGGAATCCCTGGTTTTCAGTTCTGAAAGGCTGGCAGACAGGCTGGCCGTCCTTGCCCGGCAGGAGAATAGGCCGGACTCTGAGGCCGATTGAGAATTTTTCCGACAGCGCACAAAATATCCGCTGACCAATCACAGGATTCACAGTTCCGCCCATTCACGGGTATTAGAAACGCAAGTCATCATCCTGGCCTCCGAATTCGGCCTGAACTCGATTATTGCTGTAGAGAAAAACAGCCGGGCCATGATCAACTTTTTCCAGGAACTCTTTTTTCCCTATTTTAATGCTGGTATTGCCGTAACAACGATGTGAAATTTTAATCACCATTTTCCTGAGCTCCTTACGCATTTCTTTTTGCAGCTCTTCAAGATTATTTTTCACCCGGTGCTTCTGGTCAATTGTATTTTTTAATTTAGCCAGAATCCGGCTGAATAATTTCTTCTGTTCAGGTGACAGCGGTTCAAAACGCTGGGCAATTGCATCTTTATCCAGACGGGACAATTTCATGGTTCGCATAATTCTGCTGATAGTCGCATCACAGAGACGGATATTTTTCTTCAATTTATTTAAACGAGCCAGTTTGTCCGGCGCCGAAGCAAGGGCAAGAGCAGTGGGGACATTGGAGGCCGAGCCGGATGAAGAAAGAACAATTTTTTTCGAAGAACAGACCGTGCCGCCGCTGATTGAACCTCCCCGCTTTCCACTGCCGGGCCCTACCCTGATCTCCCCCACCGTCCTGATAATGGCATGGTATATATATTGTTTGACGACAAGATTCCCCTTTACCACCACCTTGGCAGCCTGAATATAATCAGCCTGGAGATTACCAAGAACTGTAACCTCGGTATGTTCGCCGATTATTCCGCCCTGAACCAGCAAATCCCCCTGTACCGTTAATTTAGCGCTGGGTTCAATACCGCCGCCGATAACCACGTTCCCGCTGGCCAGGACGGTAAAATCGGAACAGACTGAACCGCCAATATTAAGGCTGCAATCAACATCTATATTGCCGGTGGAAAAATCAACATCACCGGAAACGCGATAGAGGGGATCAACACTGATTTTGTTATTCCTGAATAATATCAGGCCATCGCATTCCGCGTAAAAATTTACAATGCCATTTTCTTCCTCTACCCTGACATTATCTCCGGCCTCTACCCGGTAGTCCACCCCTGCTTCGGCAGGCAGCTCTTTACCCAACAACGTGGTTCCCGTAATTCCCGCAGTAGGGGGATATTTCCGGGCAACCAGGGAATCTTTACCCACGGTCTGCACCAGGTTCAAGGAGCGAAAATCCATTGATCCGTCTTTGTTTAAATCACCGATCCGCTTTTCCCGGCTTACTGTAAAATCAAGTCTGCCTTCCTCACCATTAACCGGTTCCCGCCCCTGGGCCACCACATACCAACGGGCCAGCCCAGCCGGCAGATCAGGTTGACACAATCGATTCACAGCCTTCTTTTTAGCCCCGGATATTACACCAAATTTTTTTAAGGCCTTGATTATATCCGAATGTCCAGGACATCGTTGCGGAGCAAGCTGAGGAAGATTAATATACCAGGCCGTCATTTCATCGTCAGCCATCCTTACTGGTGAAATAACGTCAAGCCGTTTATCAAGGATTGAAATATAACCAAACGCCGTGGCCCTGAATTCCCTGAGGTTAACGATTTCGACATTCTCCCCGGCCAGCAGTCCTTTAAAACGCGGGGCTTTGATACTGCGGCCATAAACATCCCGGCCAGGTCTGCCTTTAAGGGGCTCTTCTCTTTCGGCAATAACCTCACCAGGCCGAACAGCTTTTGCCAGAACCTCAGCCTCTGGCTGACCAGGGGCGGCAAAAAACTCACTTAAGGCTTGAAAAGAAAGAGTTACTCCATTGCCCTGCCAGACATTGCCGTCCATCGACCATACCTGTTCTTCTTCTCCCAAAAAGGTAAACTTGACATTTCCCGGTATTCCGGGGGGGCGACCAGCCGCAATTACCATCCGGCCACTCCAGCCCGAGTTCTTATTGACTTCTGCCGCGACAGCGCTGATTTTTCCGGATGACACACCATAGACTATTTTATTTTCCCGGAGCAGGCTGTTGATCATTTCTGCGGTTACAGCCCGGCGGGACGAGGTTTGTTCAAGAGAGAGGAGAACAGCTTCCAGATAATCAGCGCTGATTTCCAGCTTGATTGTCCCCCAGTCAGCAGAAAACAGCAATTGCCCGGCGGGAAAATTCAGGGCATCAACCGCCTTGTCCTGGTCTGCTGTTTTCTGTTCAGTCATGTTGTATGTTGTATGTAATTCTTGGTTTATTATAACTGCTCAACTTTCTGACTTGTTGTTTTATTAATGATTTCTATAAATTATACAATTTGCAGCATAGATATATCGTCATTCCGGCATGTCTTTAGCCGGAATCCAGGGATCATCGGCTAACTTTATG
>JANTFJ010000135.1 GCA_024763495.1 Desulfobulbaceae bacterium
CTTTAAATAGCGCTGCTATTCGCAGAAAATGACCGAAAAAATGGTCTCAATTCTCCAATTTTTCGCTACGGCTTCTATTCTCGGACAGCCTCCTAGTTTACGTATGACTAATACGCGGCACCGGTCTGATGACAAAAATCTACGGCACCCTGTAACCAGTTACAATTACTGGGGTTAGCGAAGTTAGAACGCTTACCTCATGATTAGTGACCTTTATTGATAAGTTGTGCACATATAATGATTAATTCTGTTGCTAAGACTATTTTCAATAACGATATAATACGTTGAAATATCCCAAAGGCTCAGAATGGCGTAAGTGGGAGTTTCATATCCACTCTATCCATTCTTGTGAGCCAAGCGCAAAACTTACCATCGAAAATACTTTCGAAGCCGCATCGGTAAATAATATTGCCGTTATTTCCATAACCGACCATTCCAATGTTGACGGGTTAGATGAGGCACTGGATGTTTGGAAGAACGGCACAGATTCAACAGGGAAAAAATTTTCAGAAAGCATTTCTTTTTTTCCTGGAGTTGAATTAAAGGCGGATGCTGGGAAAAAAGGAGTTCATTTTCTTGCTATTTTCCCTCCGACAATCCCTGAGAATGGCTATGAGCAACCGGTTGATAAAACATTTCTCAAGGAATCATTTCTTTCTAAAATTGAGGGCGGCAGAAGTTGGCCGAACTCCTCGACAGGACTGATTTTGACAGTGAAGAAAAGACCATTGCTTTTCTGGAAGAAATCCTTGCCAATTTGCTGGATGACAAGAGAAACGGTCAGGGGGTGTCTGTTACCATTAACTCCCAGTTGAAAAAGAACACCACAGAGGAAGAACTTCTTAATATGCTTTTTTCTCTATCCTACCTTAAACCGATTTATAATCTGGAATGGGATGGCAAAGGCGTAGAGCTGCTTTCTCCGGGTGAGCGTGGTCAGTTATTACTTATTTTTTATCTGCTTATCGACCGGAACAGTATTACCCTTATTATTGATCAACCTGAAGAAAATCTCGATAACCAGACTGTTTATAAGGTGTTGGTGCCTTGTATCAAGGAGGCCAAGGAGAAAAGACAGGTTATTCTGGTAACACATAACCCTAACTTTGCAGTGGTGTGTGATGCTGAACATATTATCTGTGTGAAGATGGACAAAAAGGATAATAATACAGTTGATTATACCACCGGAGCTATTGAAAATCCGCTGATTAACCACAGGATTGTTGAGATTCTTGAAGGCACGGAACCTGCCTTCAATGTGCGGAAATCAAAGTATCAGTTTGCCGTGAAACAGGAATAATCATGAAACTCAGTGATAATGAAATACGGGATATAACCAGGCATCTTGAGGCAGGCAGACCGTTGCCGGAAAAATACCGTTTTCTGCTCTTTGAAGACAAGCGGGAGGTGGAACTGGTCTGGAACGGTAAAACCGGTGAAGTGTGCACTATGGTGCTGCCCTTTCAGGTGATTGGGCAGGTGGATGAGCCACGGGCGGAAAAGGTGATGAAGTTTCAGCCCAGTCTCTTTGATTCCCTTAGTGGCCGGCAGGTTACGGGCTGGAACAACAAGCTGATCTGGGGTGATAACAAGCTGAGTCTTTCCTCGCTGAAAAACGGGCCGCTCCGGCAGGAAATCGAGGAACAGGGCGGTATCAAGCTGATCTATATTGATCCGCCCTTTGTTGTTGATATCTTTGGTAATGATACCATGAAGGTGGTTGAGGTAACGGTATGAGCAGGCAGGATTGCCCCAAATATTTCAGGCAGCGCTATATTGTCTCTTTGCTTGCAGCGGCTGGTGGAGTTCTGGGGAAAATGGACTTTCAAAAGTTGCTTTTTTTATCACATCAGAAAACGGATAGCCAATATTTTGATTTTGTCCCCTACCATTACGGCTGTTATTCATTTCAGGCGGCATCTGATCTGGAAGTGTTGGAGAAAAACGGCTGGATTCAGGTGAAGGGAAACAGGATTTCACTGTTACGTTCATTGCCTGTTGAAAAATCTCTAAAGAAGCGGGAGAACAATGAATTAACTCTCTTTATGCAAGACCACAGTCAGTATAGAGAGAGAACGCTGGTACGCCATATCTATGAACACTATCCCTACTATGCCATCAGGAGTAAAATGGCAGGAGATGTTGTTGACAAAAAAGCCTTTCAACGAATTCAGAAAGTGAAAAGCGATTTGCGACAAGATAAAGTTATCCTGTTCACCATAGGATACGAGGGGATATCCTTTGAGAATTATGTAAACTCTCTTATTACTAACGATATCCGATTGTTGTGTGATGTCAGAAAAAACCCATTGAGCAGGAAATTTGGCTTTTCCAAAAGAAGCCTGGCAATACTGCTGCCCAAACTCGGAACCAGATACCTTCATATCCCGGATCTAGGCATTCTGTCCCAGAATCGAAAGAACCTTCATTCATCGGCTGATTATAAACAACTCTTTCGTGAGTACCAAAAAACATTGCCGAAGAAAAAACAGTATCTGCTGCAATTACATGATGTGCTCAGAGATAAAAAGCGAATTGCCCTAACCTGTTTTGAAAAAAATCCGTCATTCTGTCATCGTCATTGTGTCAGTGACTGGCTTGTAAAAGAGACAGGGATAGAGGTCTGTCATTTATGATTGAGACAAAAAAAGTTTTCATAACCGTCAAGACGTATCCTACCCTGTCAAAAAAGTATGATGAACTGGTATGTACGGCTGGTTTTTTTGAGGATGGGAGCTGGGTACATATTTACCCCTTTCCTTTCCGAAAGCTGGACTATGATAAACGATACAGGAAATACCAGTGGATGGAGCTGCAACTGGAAAGAAATTTCAGTGATCCCCGGCCTGAAACATACAAGGTGGTTGGTCTGGAAAATATCAACCTTATCGGTGATCCGGTCAGTACCGGGAAAAGGAAGGACTGGAAAAAACGAAAAGAAATTATTTTTTCCAAAAGCAGGATTTATACGGATCTAACCGAACTGATTACCCTGGCAAAAGCCAATGAACTTTCATTGGCAACCTTTAAACCAAAGGAAATAATTGCTTTTGAGGTTGAGAAGACAGAACGGGAGTGGCCTGCGGAAAAATTGGCTTTACTGGAGGCAAAATCCAAACAGTTATCTCTTTTTCAAACAAAGGAAGAGTTGAAAAAAGAATTTTCAGTTGTGAAAAAGCTGCCATACAAGTTTTTTTACCGTTTTCGTGATGAAGAGGATAGAGAATCAAGACTAATGATTGAAGATTGGGAGATCGGCGCTCTTTATTGGAATTGTTTGCGAGATGCCCAGGGAAATGAAGAATCAGCACTTAAAAAGGTACGGGAAATGTATGAGGATTCGTTCTTGAAAAAAGATATTCATCTGTTTCTTGGCACAATCCGGACAGCTCATTTCAGGTTTCCAAATCCTTTTGTTATTATTGGTGTTTTTTATCCACCCAAAAATCCGCAACTCTCATTATTTTAAATTCCTTCTCTTTTAAAGCCATCGAATTCGATGGCTTTAAAACAGGCCGATTATAAAAATACTTATTTTACCAATGAACCTACAGCTTGAACTTCTCGGAGGCATAAAATAATGGCACTGCATCCTGATTTTCCGGCCTCACCCCATGCTGTTCTTGATCCTGATGTGCGCTGGTTTCCGGCTGATGAGGTTTTGCGGGAATCCAGCTCCGAAAAACTGATGCCGCCTCTGGTGCCGGTCTTGCGTAAAAAAGTGCAGCAGTGGCGGGGTAACAATTACGAGGGGGCTTCCGATACCAGTCTATCCTTACTGAACTGGTGGTTCCACCGCGAACATCTCCTGCCGCAGCTTGATGGTTCCATGGCTCAGTTTCAATATTATTTTTCCCAACAGGAGGCCATTGAGACTATTGTTTATCTCTATGATGTGGTACAGGCCAGGGATAAATATGATTTGTCCAGACAGTATCTGATTATCCGCTGGTGGAGGCGATCAGCCAGAATGTTGTTAAACATCCGGTTCTGCCTGATTCCGCCAGCCGGGCAAAGCTGAATGAACGGCAAAGCTCTCGCTACACTGAAAAATACGCTGATTATCTGAATCTTGGCGTTGAAGAGTGGCGCAAGACATATAACGAGCATGAGAAGTTAGGCAAAAAGGCCATCCTGTTTGTCATGACCGATGACACAAAAAATTGTGACGATGTGGCGGACTATCTGGAAGTTTCCTATCCCGAATTGCAAGATAGCGTCCTGGTTATTCACACCAACACCAAGGGAGAGATCAGCGAGGCCAGGAGTAAAAAGAAAAAGGAAGAACTGGAACTGCTCCGCAAGCAGTCAAACGATATTGATAGTTGGGACAGCCCCTATAAAGCCATTGTCTCCGTATTGATGCTGAAGGAGGGTTGGGATGTAAAAAATGTCACTACCATTGTCGGCTTACGTGCCTATTCCGCCAAGAGTAATATCTTGCCCGAGCAGACCCTGGGCAGAGGGTTACGAAAAATGTATCCGGGTAATGAGGTGGAGGAATATGTCAGTGTGGTGGGTACGGATGCCTTTATGGATTTTGTCGAGTCCATCCAGTCGGAAGGAGTGGAGCTTGAACGCAAGGCCATGGGGGAAGGAACAAAACCGAAGACGCCGCTTATTGTTGAGGTTGATAATGAAAATGAGAAAAAAGATATCGACAGCCTTGATATTGAAATTCCGATTCTTACTGCCCGCACATACCGGGAGTATAAAAGCCTTGAGGAGTTGAAACCCTCACAATTTATTCATAAACAAGTGAAGTACAGGCAGTTCAGTGTTGAGGCTCAGCGGGAAATTGTTTTTAAGGATATAACTTCTGGAGAGATCAGCCATACGACCATACTTGATGCCGGCACCATAACTGATTTTCGTTCAGTAGTCGGTTATTTCAGCCAGATCATCATGAAAGATCTGCGTCTGGTCAGCGGCTATGATGTTCTTTATGGCAAAGTGAAAGGTTTTATCAGGGATTATTTGTTTGATAAGCAGGTTGATCTTGATGATATGAACACGTTGCGGAATCTCTCTGAGGTGGAGGCTTGTAAAACCCTGATTGAGACATTCAAGAAACAGATTAATAGTCTGACTGTAAAAGATAAGGGTGATGCTGAGATAAAGGATTATATCAAATTGCGTCAGACCCGGCCTTTTGTGGTGAAAGAACAGGGGTATATTATACCGAAGAAAAGTATTTTTAATAAGATTATTGGTGACAGCCATCTGGAGTTACAGTTTGCCGGATTTTTGGAAGAGTGTGATGATGTTGTTTCCTACGTGAAAAACTATATGGCTGTTCATTTTCAGATTGATTACGTCAATGCTGACGGCGATATCTCAAATTATTATCCTGATTTTATTGTGAAGACCAGCGGGGGAAAGATCTTTATTGTAGAAACAAAAGGACAGGAAGATCTTGATGTGCCGCTGAAAATGGCGCGATTAAAACAGTGGTGCATTGATATTAATAAGGCTCAGGACACGACTACCACCTACGATTTTGTCTTTGTGGATCAGGCGGGGTTTGAGGGGTATAAAATAAATAGTTTTGCAGAGCTTGTGGCAGGCTTTCGGGAATATAAGAACCGATGATATCGATGATCACCTTGATAAGTAAGCAATTTAACAAAAAAAGACAACAGCAAAAAGATGCCGAACAAAAGCATACACACCGACCGGCTCACACGTCCGATTTTCGGAGGTCGGCCAAGCTCCTTGCCACGCTCCAAGTTTGCAGTGATGCCAGGCGGCGGCTAATGTAGGTCGTTCGCAGGTTCTCATACACCCAAAATACCTCGTATATAATTTAAAAACAAAAAATGGGAAGAAAGCATAAGCGTAGTGAAACAAATATCGTCAAAGCATTTGTATTGTTCATTGCATTGTTTATTTATACCAATCCTAATGCTTTTAAAAAATTTATTGATTTTATTCTATCAATTTTAGGTTATGGAATTTTCGTTTTTGGTTTTATTGCCTTGTGCTATTTTATTCTTAAAAAATTTAATACAGTAAATTTGCAACAGCCTAAATCATCATTGCATGTCAGGAAACAGAATTCCTCTATAAAACTCCACAGTTCTTCTTCTGTTAACCTCACTGAAATTTTGGGGATGTTTGAATTATCCAAAGTGTCGTCATACATTTCACAAAAAAAATGATGAAAAAAACTTTGGCATTTCGCATCCTTCTCGACTTCAAAACTGTGCAGGGATTTTCGTATCTCCCCCAATCACTACTAAAATAGACAAAAGTTCCTGTCAGGAATTAGAAATAACTCAACCCATTAAGCAAAATAAAAAAATGACCAAAAAGCAAACTGTTAAAGCTACAAAAATTATTAATATGAAAACGGGAAAAAACGAATTAGAGGAAGATTTGACGAAATGGATGCATCCAGATATGAGAAAAAAACCATCCGATGCTTTGGGACATGGGAATGAATATGATGAATAAAATCTTTATCCCTTATGCAGACATCCAAACTGCATAAACTGCGAATAATTGCATTCACCGGACTGGGTCGCGGTAGGAATACAGGTCACCCAGTACCCCCCCCCGCACAGATCCCGGCGTGCGGAATTACCGCACCGGGCTCCTCGGTTGAACTCGCTTCGCAATCTCAGAAAAACGGTGAATAAAACCTTCAAAATGGTTGTTGAGACTGCTCGGAAAAAACTAAAAACCAATTAAAACTCTAAATTGCGTACTTATAAATACAATTTCAACTTGTCAATTTGTAGTAACAAAAACCTAGGAGGCTGTCCGAGAATAGCGAACCTACTGCAAAATCGGATAAATTGGCCCATTTTTCCGCTAATTTTCTTTAAATAGCGCTGCTATTCGCAG
>JANTFJ010000136.1 GCA_024763495.1 Desulfobulbaceae bacterium
CGCGAGCGTTGAAACGGGCACATGGCGGCATCCCTGAAACGCTTACAGGCCGTGCCTTCTCAAAAGTCAAGGTGTGGTTTATTGATCGCTATCCTGTTAATTATCATGGTAAGCGCTCCATGAACACCACCCTGCACGCACTTCAACCCTGCGATATACCGATGTATTATCGCAGGGCATGGCGGCGCCCCTGAATCCCTTACAGTTATGGGGTTATCGCCGGGGTGTACTTTATTGAGCGCTATCTTATCATGGTATTGATTTCAGTAATCATACGTCAATGTTTTTAATTTTTAATCTAAGGGCTCAGCCAAAAATAACTTCGCAATCTCTACTAATTTATTTTTGAGTGAGCCCTAAGCCGTTACAGCGTGATTCTTTAAAACTGTTTTACAAAAAAGACCGATGTGTATTTTAAATTTTCTTTTTCTATTAAAGAAATCAGCCTATCTTACCGATGTGAAATATAAATTTTTAATAACTATTCAGAGTTGGGGGGAAAGGGCATTTTCGGACAGCCTCCAAGGAACTATGCGGCCAAAATTTCACAGCCGCGTTCGGCCAGTCCGGTCGGATAACATGGAAACAGAAATGGGACGTTCATGGATAACTGAAATTTTGCGTAACCTTTTATTTTCTCTGCTGATTTTATCTATTCCCTCTCTCGTTTGCGGCGCTGCCCAGACCGCCGCGGATGAGCAGGATTCCCCTCAACTGACGCAGCAGTATAACCAGGATTCAGACCTGACCATGCTGATCAGCGAGATGGCGACCCGGCTTTTCAGCAACCTGGCCGATAACGATCCCCGGACAGGTGATCTGGCCGATGGGCTGATTGTCTGTACCTTCGTAGATATAAACAAACTTTCCCGAACTTCTTCTTTTGGCCGTTACCTGGCTGGTCAGCTGATGACGGAATTTCAACAGCGCAAATTTTCCGTGATAGACATCCAAAAAAATTTAAGTGTCATTGTCCAGCCCAGGCGGGGTGAATATGGTCTCTCCCGTAACAGTGATGAAATTGCCGATGAAATCAGTGCCGGAGCAATGCTCACCGGTACTTATCTGGAAGGCCGGGACAATATTATAGTCAACGCCAGAATCCTGGATAATAAAACAGCGGCCCTGCTATCCAGCGCCACGTTGCTTTTTCCCAAAAACGAACTGACCGGAAAGCTGCTGGCTGATTCGGCTTCGGCCCGAACCAAACCTGAAGAATTCGTTTATTTAAAAAAACTTGATTATTAAAACTCATAACCGTGAAAAACATCGAACTGTAACTGTTTACAGGGTGCCGAAGATTTTCGTCATCAGACCGGTGCCGCATATTAGTCATACGTAAGGCGGGAAACCCGCAACCAAGGGAACCTCCAGTCCTCCCTGTAGGAGCCCAGCCCTCTGGGCGATAAAACTATGGAGCAAAGCACACATTACATGGATCGCCCAGAGGGCTGGGCTCCTACAGTAGCATTAACATTATTCAGTGCTTAACTAACTGATTTATTATACAAAATTGCTACCTAAATTTCTTATTTTTTATGACAGGCTTTCAGGAGTAAGGTACACAAATTTTGTGTTATCCTGTGATTAATTACGACAAGACAGCATTAACTTTCTGTCTATTGTCCTCTATATTCTGAACCCCAGGAAGGAGAAGGAGATGAACAAAATAATTGTTAACCTGGCAGCCGCAATGATGTTAATTGGCTGTTTTGCCTGTGTTAAACAACAGTCTGCCACACAGCCACATATTCCGGCCAATAAACGAGCCAGTTATAAGATTTACCATTATATGCCTGACTCATCTAAAACCCAGGGCACGGAAAGCAGAATTTCCGAAATGTCAAGGGAGGTGGCAGGCAAAATCTTTTATCAGCTCAAGGATGACGGTGAAAAAAATCTTTCATCGACCGTAGCTGTTGTCGGGGCGGTTCCGCTTTCCGATCTGAAAAGGGAAACTGAATTTGGCCGGGTGATTGCGGAATTTCTCTTAACTGATCTGGCAGACCGGGGCATGAAGGTAACTGAAATGCGTTTAGGCCGGGAAATAAATATCATGGAGCAGGGCGGTGAGTATATCCTCTCACGGAATATCAACGAACTGGCCAACAATACCCCGGAGTTAAACTATGTGGTGGTTTCCACCTTCACCAATACCAGAAAAACCCTGATAGTTCAGGGCAGGCTGGTTAACCTGCGAAATGGTCTGGTCAAAACTTCATGGCGCTATACCATGCCCTTGAACAAAGAACTTCTGGGCCTGTTTCATTCCATTGAACCGCCTTTTACCATCGCGGTAAAGGGTAATTCATAAAATTGAGGTACGCGATGATTTTATTACGTTTTGTCTTGGCCGGCTGGCTGGCAACCATGGGCTTATTTTTTATTTTCGCGACTAATGGCTGGAGCCAGGAAGAATCCGGGGCCGACCTGATTGCCGCTGAAACGGAACCGCATTTTTCTTTTCACAATTATGCTAATCTTGCTGAACTGGTGGCGGTTATCTGTGATGATGCAGGCCAGAGATTCGACAACTTTTTCGGGCCATCATTGATCAGTGTTAAGCCCTTTGGGGTTATTGGTGATTATCAGGTAAAAAAAATTACTATTCTCGGCATGACCATGGCTGATCAGATGGCGGCCATGGTTAATGCAAATTCTGTTGCCCGCCAACCAGCCGATATTCCCTACGAACAGAGCCTGGGGGGTATGCTGGAAGAACTTGACGGCTACTTGAGAATTCATGTTCATGGCAGAAATGTCTATGGAGAAAGACGGGCTTATGTCGCTAATGTGGAAATGTCTGAACCTATTTACCGGGCATTGCATAGCTATGTCGAAAGTTTTTAGTCCCTTAGAATTAATTTTCGTGTTTTTTATACCCCTCAAGGGGGCACTGAAAAGAGTGGCTAGAAATTGAAAACTTTCTTTGAAATAAACAACTCGAAGGTCTCACTATGTTCGCTATCTGCATCTACCGTTAAGGGACTTACACCCGTCAAGCGAGTACTGAACAGAGTCCAGAGCCTTAATTTCTCTTCCAGTTTATCTGGGCTAGGAGGTTGTCCGAGAATAGACATTTTTTCTCAAGTCAGGTAAGCGCCAGACTCCGAGGCATTTTGAAAAAATAACCACAGCCATATAGTTGATATTGCGAGCATTATTTTTTCAAAATAACACAGAGTTGGGGAAAAAGGGCATTCTCGGACAGCCTCCTAGGTAAGTGCTCCATAAACACCACCCTGCACGCGCTTCAACCCTGTGATATACCGATGTATTATCACAGGACGTCGAGCACGTACATGGCGGCGTCCCTTAACCCTGTACAGTTATGGGGTTAACGCCGTCCGGGTGTATTTTGCGGATCATTTTAAATCAAAAAAAGGTGTAACTGCTCACCGGGCAGCGGATCCGGGGTCTCGCTGTCTCGCTTACCTGTCCGCGATCAGTCCGGCTGACGTATAACGAATACGCTGTGCCGACCTGATCACAAAAATCTTTGGCACCCTGTAACCAGCTAAAATTACGGTGGCTAGCGAAATTATGGCGCGTCCCCTGTGAGTAGCTACAAAACGGTAAACAAAATGGCTGACAAAAAAAACGCCTCTGAAGTTGATGACTGGCTGGATGATATTGAAGATGAAGAAGTAGACTCGGTTGATCTGGATCAGCTTGACCTGGATAGTTTACTAGACAATGATGATGAATCAGCTGATTCTCCAACAGATGATATTGACCTTGATCAGTCTAATATTGACGCACTTTTTGACAGCGTGGATAGTACTCCGGAATCAACCGGTACACCGGCAGAGGAGGATAGCGCAGATCTTGACCAGGCGGGTATTGATGATCTCTTCAACTCCGGCAGTACTGAAGATGAAACTCCGGCACAGCAGGCTTCGAATGAAGATACGGATGTCGATTCCGCAGAACTTGACCAGGCGGGTATTGATGATCTCTTCAACTCTGACAGCACTGAAGATGAAACTCCGGCACAGCAGGCTTCTAATGAAGACACGGATGTCGATTCCGCAGAACTTGACCAGGCGGGTATTGATGATCTCTTCAACTCTGACAGTACTGAAGATGAAACTCCGGCACAGCAGGCTTCTACTGAAGACACGGATGTCGATTCCGCAGAACTTGACCAGGCAGGTATTGATGATCTGTTCGGCTCCGAGACTACGGCGGATAATGCTTCTGAACAGGAAGTCAAAAAAGCGGCGAGTGATGCCGATACTGAACCTGTAAAAGAGGAGACAACCATGCCGGAAGAAAACCAAGGGGAGGGAGATACTCCGGCAGGAGAAAGTTTTGCATCTGAGCTGGATGATATGGAGGATTTTTTCTCTGATCTTGAAGATGATGATAGTAGTGAAGAACCTTTTGAATCTGAGGATTTGGACTTCAGCGACATGCTGGAAGATGATTCAAACGGGGACACCCTGGGAACAGCTGGATCGGCAGCAGCAAAAGATATTCCGGAAAACAGTGACTCTACTGTAGGCATGGCTTCGGCAGACGTGGCTGAAATTGTGGCTGCAGCCCAGGAAGAGAAACAGCAAAAATCGAGCTTTGTCCTGCCGTTTCTACCTGATTCGCTTAATCATCTGCTGGTGACCGGCATCACTCTCGGTTTACTGCTTCTTATTGCCGGCTCATGGTTTTTTATGCGCTCCGGCAGTGAAAAAATTATTCCACCGCCCATAGCACAACAACAGCAGGCTGCCCAGACTGAAGAAACTGCGGCAAACAGCGTACCGGTGGCGCTTGATGGTGTTTATTCAATGGGAGAAAAGATGGGAGAACTGGAAGTTCCCTTAATTGCGGAAGACAGTGATTCCGACCCGTTGACTTTTGAAGTTACCAGCCCTCCCCTGTATGGTAAATTGTCGGGCAACCCGCCTGAGCTTACTTATCTTCCCAATAAAACCTTCAAAGGAGAAGATCACTTTGAATTTAAGGTCAACGACGGCAAAGAGGAGAGCGGGATCGCTTCTGTGGTTATTACCGGGCCGAATCTGCTGAAACTGGCCGACAACAAACAAAAAAAGGAAAAAGAAAAAATAGACAACCGGGTTTTACGGCCAAAGAAACCGGTCATTATGGCCAGAGATTCCAGCCTGCGGCTCATAAGTACGGATGAAGCGGTTATTGACTGGGCCCGGATGTGGCGGCAAGCCAATCATACTGCTTTCAATAATAAAATTCATGTTAATGTTGACCTGGAGAGTTTAAATGGGGAGCTTAAACGGATGAACAGCGGCCAGAGCCGCTATATTCCTGATAAATTTTTCAAGGGCCGGGAGATTATCCAATATCGCTTTAAACGGGGCGGGATAAGCTCCGCTCCCGGTCGCATAGAAATACAGGTTGCCCTGGGAACACCGCCCCCGGAAATTCGATTTACATCCCTGGCCCGGAACTATTTTGTCGGCGAAAAAGTGCTGATTGATGCCAGCCCAACCAGGGACGAACATCGGAACAGCATTAAATTCAAATGGGAACAGCTTGACGGACCGCCTGTCAGGATTACTCCGGTTAACAAAGAAAAATCAATCATATCTTTTGTTATGCCCTCAACCTTTTCCAGCCAGTCAGGCCCCTGTATCCGGCTGACCGCAATTGACGACATGGGACAAAAAGTGAGCAGAGATCTGGAAATGACGCCTGTTTCCCGGCGGCAGACCGCTTTATGGCGGGGAACAAGAGATGGTGTTGCCCCTGACCCTGAAATGGATAAAAAAATGCTGCCATGGCCTTATTAAATACATAAATATTGGGTAACTATTCAGCTGCACTTCATCCGGAGTCGGAGTTTATGCCCTGTGAGCAGGTACCAATATTGCAGAATAATTTACCCATCAGGCTTTGATAAAAACAGACAGGCTCATAAATAATATGGACATTTTTCCGCTCTGCAGCCATGAGGGTGTCTTTTTTGATGTTGACAAATTATTTTATCCGTTGTCCGAGCCAGGCTGATCGACATATTTTTTTCTAAAAAATTCCGGGCAGTATCCAGGGACTTCCGGGCATATGCCTTACAACAGCTTGGGCCGGTTAATTCCGCGATAACTGAGACGATTTCACTAACAGCATCCATTGTAATCTTTTGTTCTTTATCTTTTCCACACTTGGAACCGGCAAGAACAGCAAAACAAGCTCCTAACGCCGGCGCAATGCCACAGAGACCCGTCAAGCCGCAATATCCGCCAATGGCCTGCCTTTGAGTTCTTTCATAAACCTCCTCTGTCATTTTTTCTGTTATCTTAAAGGTTCCCTCGTTTTTTATTGCTGCTAAGAAAGCTGCCGCCGTCATCAAGGCGTGGTGACAGCCAAGCATGGGAACTTGGGGAAACTTGATTATTTCTTCAAAAATATCAAGAGGATTGGTTGTGAAAATTCTAGAACATACTTCTTTTGTCAACAGCAGGGCCTGGGCGTTATGGCAGTCATCACAGACATAATGTTCATTGGGGCATTTTATAAAACCCCTGAATTCCTTTTCACAATATGCACATTGCAGGGTCACCTTGTTGGCCAGGTATTCAAGCGTGGCACCGCAGACCATACAGTTTTCAGGCGACAGCCCACCATTGTTCATCCCATCCGAGCTGCCACATACAACCTGACCAGGCTGACTGTTGGAAGGTGCTCAACAGGCATTATCTGAATTATTCTTTTGTATTTCAATCATTGAATTTTTGTAACTACTCATGGGGTGAGCGCCTAATGGTAAATATTCGGGTTGGGTAAAAGGATAGCGATCAATAAACCACACCTTGACTTTTGAGAAGGCACGGCCTGTAAGCGTTTCAGGGATGCCGCCATG
>JANTFJ010000137.1 GCA_024763495.1 Desulfobulbaceae bacterium
CCTGCTACGCCTGCGGTTTTGCCTGCCCATGATCGCCTCAACCTGTATCATATTTACCACCTCAAAATGTGAATTTATTTATGAACGAGCCCTTAACCCGTCAAGGCATCAGGTAAAAGCCCAGGGTTTTATCATAATGATAATAAGCATCATCGTTAAATTCACAACCAATATAATTATGTTCAATAACCCTGATCAGCACAATTCTGTCTATTTCGGATTTCTTTTTGTCATCAAGGATAAAACGAACCCGCAGTGCATCGCCAATTTTAAGGCCATGCCCCGCAACAATTAATCCCAGGCCGGTAAGCGAAATATTTACCACAAGACATTTGTGAAATAGTGGATTATCGATCATCTTTTTGCGCTGATTTTCATGGGTTAAAATCGTGTACTCACCATTCAGGTTGGTTTTTTTTCGATATTTCTGGCGAAAATCCAGTTCAACGGTCAATAAATTATTACAACTGCAACGTACTTTAAGAGTATGTTTGTCTCCCTTAAATTTTGCTACTGAAACCTGCTTCACCAGATTGCAGTGAGGACAGTGCAGAGCAACTTTGTTATCCGGTGTAACAGAAGCTTTGATTTTTTTCATAATTTCCACTCACCAGGAGAAATTTTAGTTGAAACGTAACTACTCACGGGGTAAGCCTCCTAACTTCGCTAACCCCTGTAATTGTAACTGGTTGCAGGGTGCCGTAGATTTTCGTGATCAGACTGGCACCCATTCGGGCATAAACTCCGCATACTGGTGCTATGTAAGACAGGCTGATCGCGGAAATATGCGGTGCCCTGTGAGCAGTTACATTAGCTGGTAAATACATAATTTTCCAGACTATGCCATCAAATAAAAACCAAGAGTTTTGTCATAAAGACAATATTCCAGATCTGTAAATTCGCAACCAAGATATTTTTTTCTGGATACCCGGACAACCAGGCGGCGGTCAAGCTCGGAATTCTTATTATCATCAAGATTAAATTTCACCCTGATGTTATCATCAACTTCAGGCACAGGTTCTTCCAGAACCTGCAGGCCGATGCCTCCCTGGCTGATATTTACTATTTTACATTTCTGAACTTTAGTGTCTACAGAGGATGACTCCGTTTTTTCTGCCATGGTATAATTAAAAAACATGCCGCTGAGTTCTACAGATTTTCGATAATATTTACGGAAATCAAGCTCAACATTTAACATCTGTTTGCATTCGCAACGGATCTTGAGAAGATGTTTTTCACCCTTGAATTTTTGCATGGAAACCTGTTTTACCAGGCCGCAGAAAGGACAGTTTATCAGGGCAACCCCCTCAGAATTTACTGATATCTTAATTTTTTTCATAAAATATTACCTGAATACTGATACAATTTTGGATAGCGATCAATAAACCACACCTTGACTTTTGAGAAGGCACGGCCTGTAAGCGTTGCAGGGATGCCGCCATGTGCCCGTTTCAACGCTCGCGATAATACATCAGGTATATCGCGGCGTTTAAACGGGTGCAGGGTGTTGTTCATGGAGCGCTTACCAATTTTGTAACTATTCAGCATAGGGTAAAAAACTACCCGAGCCACTGTGCTATAACTGCTCAGATGTGCTTTAGCTGTACTCTATCAGGCTGGCGCAGCATATTTGTGCTATGTAAGACAGGCTGATCGCGGAAATATGCGGTGCCATGTGAGCAGTTACTTTCTGTCAATCATGATATCTCCCCATTTCCTCTTTACCTTTGTTGCCTTGAATGGTAATTCTGTAAGTACCCACAGGAAAACAATTTATGATAATTTTAATTTATCACAAATTTGAAAATTATACTCCTTGATTGGTTCCATATTTTTTTACCCATCAGTGGGACTGTCCGAGAATAACAACCTCCTGAATATTTTCATTTTACAACATATTGAAACTATTAAGAGAAAAAAATATTTTTTATCCGGTTCTCCCTTGTCACCCTATACGCCAATAATCGCTACCCTGGGCTTTATCATGTCTCAAAATCAGCGCCAAACCCTGCTGGTTCATAGAAATCGCCGCCCGGATGATATCCATTTAGGCAAATATAACGGTCTTGGTGGTAAAATGCGACCGGACGAAGATGTCATCGGCTGCATACGACGAGAAATAAGAGAAGAAGCTGGTATTGAATGTAAGAAGATAATCCTGCGCGGCATCATTAACTGGACGGATTTCGGCCCGGACGGCAGCAACTGGCTTGGTTTTATCTTCAGGATTGATCGATTCAGCGGTAGCCCTTTTAAGCAAAACGATGAGGGGACTTTATCCTGGCACTCTATTAACAGTCTAAACAAACTTCCCATGTGGGAGGGTGATCAATTTTTTCTTCCCATGGTTTTTGATTCCAATCCCCGTATATTTCATGGATACATGCCATACAGGAACGGTAGTCCTCTTAGCTGGCATTATGAAAGGATTTAGGGTAATATCAGTATCTGACTATTATGTCTGTTGCCCTGTCAGTGTTTAAGCCTGAGCTTTTGCCTGGTGGTAACTGCTCACAGGGCACCTGTAACCAGTTACAGGCCGTGCCTTCTCAAAAGTCAAGGTGTGGTTTATTGATCGCTATCTCAGGAAATATCATGAAATTATGTAAATGTTTAAATGTTCTTTGGTGCCTTACTCCTGAGAAGCTGTTATAAAAAAAGTAAGCGTTCACCAGCACCTCACGGAGTCTACGCTTACCTCTTTGTCCATTTGGGCCTCCTGGGAGGTTGTCCGAGAATAGACATTTTTTCTCAAATCAGGTAAGCGAAGACTCCGAGTCATTTTGCAAAAATAAGCACAGTCATATAGTTGATATTGCGAGCATTATTTTAAAAAATAGGTTGCACCAATGTTATTGTTACTGTAGGAGCCCAGCCCTCTGGGCGATAAAACATGGAGCAAAGTTTACGGATCGCCCAGAGGGCTGGGCTCCTCAGGGGTTGGGGTTTCCCGGGATTGTGGGCAATGCCTGCATTATCTGTACACTATGATACTGGTGCAGCATGGATTAATAAATTGTTAACATGTTGAATAGCCCATTGATTTTGACTCCTTACCATTAAAAACTGAATTTTACAAATGGATCAACTCCAGCACATTACAAATACTCTTGCTCTCAGCATGGGCAGTGCCTGGGCCAGTGGTATCAATCTTTATGCCACCCTGATGACTATCGGCATAATGGGAGCAACCGGCAACTTGACCCTGCCCCCTGATCTGCAGATTCTCACTAATCCCCTGATAATCGGGGCCGCAACCCTGATGTTTATTGTTGAATTTGTCGCTGACAAAATGCCGGGAGTTGATACGGGCTGGGATGCCATTCACACCTTTATTCGTATTCCCGCCGGAGCCCTGCTTGCAGCTGGAGCGGTAGGAGATGCAAACCCGGCAATGATGGTTGCGGCCGGAATTGTCGGGGGCTCCATTGCCGGTTCCAGCCACGCTCTTAAGTCCGGTACCAGGGTGATGATTAACACTTCGCCTGAGCCGTTCAGCAACTGGCTGCTTTCACTCAGCGAAGATATTTCAGTAATCGGCGGAATTTGGCTGGCCCTGCATAACCCTCTTCTTTTCCTGGCACTGCTCCTGGTTTTTATCCTGTTAATGATCTGGTTGCTGCCTAAGCTATGGAAATTCATAAAAACGGTTTTTCAGTCGATTGGTCGTCTTTTTGGAGGCAAAGACATCTCTCCGGCCGGCGATAAAGAAGAAACGAAATCACAAATACCATGAAAACAACGGAAACTGTCCAACCGACCCTGAACAGCCTTTTTGATGCCGCCTGTGAACAATTCTATGATCGACCGTTCCTGAGTATGGCCTTTAAGAAACCGTTGACTTACGGAGAAGTTCATAAAAAAATATTGCTGCTGGCTACCCATCTATTGGCCGTTGGAATAAAAAAAAAGGATAAAATCGCCATCCTGGCAGAAAATTCACCTAACTGGGGAATTGCCTATCTGGCAATTACCAGGCTGGGCGCTGTTGCTGTCCCTATTTTACCTGATTTTACCGGAACCGATGTCCGTCATGTTCTCACGGATGCCAAGGTAAAAATGCTCTTTACCAGCCAGCGCCAGATTGAAAAAATTTATGAATTAACTGAACATAAGATAAAAAAAATCATTACCCTTGATAACAGTCTGCCCTCGGTTCGACTTGATAATGTCGAGACATTTTCAAACTTTCTTAACCAGGCTGAATTACTGCCGGCAAAAAAACGCGACAAACTTCATAACCTCAAGGATATATCAGCAAAAGAACTTAGTTCTATTATTTATACTTCCGGGACATCGGGCCATTCCAAGGCAGTCATGCTGACCCATGGCAATTTTGTTGCCAATGTTACCTCGGCAGGTAAACTTATCCAGGTTACACCAGACTGGACATTTCTTTCCATTTTACCCATGTCCCATACCTATGAATTTACCTTGGGGTTCCTTCTCCCCATCCTTAACGGCTCCAGGATTGTTTATGCCGGTAAATCTCCAACCCCAACCATCCTGGAGCGCATCTGCCGACAGGAAAAGCCTGACATTATGTGCGTTGTACCCGTTGTTATGGAGAAAATTTACAAAAAGCGGGTAATGGCAGCTATTGAAGACAGCAAATTATTAAAAGCAGCAACCAGCCTGCCTTTTATCGGTAAAAAAATATATCAAAAAATAGGCAGGAAACTACTGGATTTTTTTGGCGGTCAACTTAAAACTGTTGCCATTGGCGGGGCGCCGATGAATATAGAGACTGAAACTTTTTTTCATGAAGCAGGATTTCCTTATATCTTCGGTTACGGTCTTACCGAATCAGCTCCCCTGCTTTCGGGCGGACCAATGAATGATAAGACAATTACCGTAGGTTCGACCGGCAAACCGATCCCGGGAGTGGAAATCAAAATATATAACCCGGATCCGCAAAGTACTATTGGGGAAATTTATGCAAGGGGCCCCAATATTATGCAGGGTTATTACAACAACCCTGAAGCAACAGCTGAAACCCTTGATGATGAAGGCTGGCTGGCGACCGGCGACCTGGGCAGACTTGACAGCGCCAACAATCTCCATGTAACCGGACGTTGTAAAAGTGTTATTGTCCTGGCAAACGGTGAAAATATTTTTCCGGAAACCATTGAAGAAAAAATTAATTCCGACATTCATGTGGCTGAATCACTGGTTATTGAAAATAATGGCAGACTTGAGGCCCGGGTACATCTGGATTATGATTTCATAGAACAGCAGACCCGCAAGAAGACTCAACGTCAACGTCAGGAATATATTAATTCAGTCCTTGAAAAGCTGCGTAAAAAGGTTAATGAACAACTGGCTTCCTACTCCAGGGTACATAAATTTATTGAACGGAAGGAACCTTTTATCAAAACCGCAACCCAAAAGATTAAACGCTATTTATATATTAATTAAAGGAGATGGATAAATGAAAAAAATAATAATGACGGCCTTAACTGTTCTGCTTGCCGCTGCGACTGCCCACGGTTCCGGATATAGAATCCCGGAACAGTCCGGTAATTCGATTGCCCTGGCCGGAGCCTATGTGGCCCATACTATGGGGCCTGATACCGCTTATTTTAATCCAGCGGCCATGAGCTGGCAGGAGGATGCCTGGCAGATGGAGGCCAGCATGACCTATATCGGCTTGAAAAGCATCAAATATCAAGATAATCTAACATCACTGAAAAATGGTGGTTCAGAAACGGAAAATTTCTTTCTCCCCCTGCTTCATGTTGTCTCCAAAGATATAAATAACTTCCGGGTAGGATTTTCCCTGGCCTATCCTGCCGGACTGAGCAAGGAATGGGATGCGCCTTTTCCCAGGTGCAGTACAGAAGAATTTACCTTGAAGGTTATTGAGGCCAACCCGACCATAGCCTATAAATTATGTGACCATATGTCTATAGCCGGCGGCCTCAGGCTGATATACGCCAGCGGTACGGTCAAAAGTTCCGCCACTTATCCCTTTGCCGCAACCCTGCCTCCCGGCGCTGCGTTAAGCCGGGATATGGATGGTGATACCACGGAATTAGGCTATAACCTGGCCATGTCCCTGCGCCCCATGGATAATTGGTCAATAGGCGCGACTTACCGCTCAAAAGTGAATCTAAACATCACTACAGCTGACGCGAAACTTAATCTGATGATGGGGACTACCCCTCTTTATCCCGGCTACAGTGGTCATGCTGAGGTTTCCGTTCCCGTACCAGCCGTAGTTACTTTAGGCACATCTTACACCATTGATGATACAACTGTTGAAATATCGTGGGACCGAACCTTCTGGTCTAAATATGACCATCTTGATTTTGAATACGATCAAGACTTTGATATAGCCGGTCATCCTTTTCAGGCTTTTGATCATTCAGTTGAAAAAGACTGGAGTAATACTGACTGCTACCGGATAGGCATTACCCATAAATGTACTGACAAATTTACTGCCATGCTGGGTTTTGCTGTTGACTCCAACCCGGTGCCGGAAAAAAATCTCGGTTTTGAACTGCCTGACTCGGATGCCAGGATTTATGCCATTGGCGGACGTTATCAATACAGAAAAAACATGAGTGTAGCGGTCTCATATTTCTATTATGACAAGGAGTCCCGCGATATCACGAATGCCAACGGTATAGACGGGGAATTCTCCGAAGCCGGAGCCCATGTGGCAAATATCGGTATTAATTATACATTCTAGGATGTCCGAGAATAGACATTTTTTCTCAAATCAGGTAAGCGCCAGACTCCGGGGCATTTTAAAAAAATGTAACTATTCAGGTAGGGGCGAAAAACTGCCCAAACCACCGACCTGTAACTGTTCAGA
>JANTFJ010000138.1 GCA_024763495.1 Desulfobulbaceae bacterium
GCGAATAGCAGCGCTATTTAAAGAAAATTAGCGGAAAAATGGGCCAATTTATCCGATTTTGCAGTAGGTTCGCTATTCTCGGACAGCCTCCTGGCACGATCGGGCTTGTCTTACATAACACAAGTATGCGAAGTTTATGCCCGTAGTATGGTGCCAGCCAGATCAAGCACAGCTAAAGCACACGGAGTCTCACTTCGTTCGCTTACCTCTGAACAGTTACAGCACAGTGGTTTGGCTGGCTTTTTGCCTTTTGCTGAATAGTTACACTCAAGCTCTTATATGTTCCTCAGCCAGCATGGTATCAAGAAAATTAAGGAGGAAATCCCGCTGGGCTGCGGTAGCAAAGCAGGTACAACTGCAATGAAGGTTAGACTCACTGCGCACCAGCAGTTCAACAATCAGCTTATCCCGGCTTAAATCAAAACCAAAATGAAAAGGGCCGCAATCCTCATGACCCTGCTGAGCCTCAGCCAGCAGATCATCCGGCAGGGTGAGCCAGAACATGCCGCCTATGGCACCGGATTTAAGAGTCCGTTTCAGATAATTATCCAGGTTATCCCTTTCTTCATTTGTCAATTCATCAATAACAAACTGTCTCATATCTACTGTCCATTGTAACTAATCATGGGGTAAGCGCCCAGGAGGCTGTCCAAGAATGCCCTTTCTGCGGAGTCTGGCGCTTACCTGATTTGAGAAAAAATACCTATTCTCAGACAGCCTCCTGGCGCAGCATACTGGTGCTATGCAGGACAGGCTGATCGCGGAGGTAAGCGAAGCCCCCGAATATGCGATCCCTGTAAGCAGTTACATCCATTTATATAATTATTCTTCCCTGTCAATCATCTTCTTCCGCAATCCCTTGACCTTTTCCTTGAACTCCCGGATATACTGGTCAAGTACATCTTCAGTCTCAATAACATGGGGGGTAATCATGATAAGCAGTTCCCGTCTGCTCTTTTTATCTTTCTTATATTTAAAGAAATAGCCAAACAGAGGGATATCCTTAAACAAAGGCACTCCGGTCTCAATAGTGTTGGTCTCATTCCTGATCAGCCCGCCGATAAGAATAGACTGGCCATCTTTAACCGCCATTTTTGTATTAACCTTACGTTTGGCAATAATCGGAGAATTAATCCCTGATGTGGTATTTTCTTCTGCCGTACTGACTTCCTGAGCTACATCAAGAATAATAATACCGTTATAATTGATCTTGGGAGTAACCTCGAGAATAATACCGGTGTTTTTATATTCCACTGTCTTATCTATGGAATTAGTAGTGGTTGTCGTGGTGTCACGATATGTTTCAGTGGTAACAATGGGAACCTCCTGGCCCACATCTATTTTTGCAGTTTCGTTATTTAACACCAGAACCTGGGGCGAGGAAAGAATCGTCAAATCATTGTCTCCGGCAAGAGCCTGCAGCATACCGACGATATTATCCGCGCTGTCCATGACATTATAAGCAAAACCGGCAGCTACCTCAGGAAGGCTTGTGGAAAAGGTCTGGGTATAGTTGCTGCCGTTGATCTTTAAATTTTTATTATGAAAGGCCCATTGCACCCCTAACTCCAATTCATTTGACAGGGAAATTTCAGCAACCATCACCTCGACCAGCACCTGCCGCGGCAGGTTATCAAGTCTCTCAAGCAGTTTGACCAGGCGGCTGTAATCAGCGGGCAGGGCCCTGAGCAGAATAACATTACGGCCATCATCAGCCAGCAGCATTGGAACTCCGACAAAACGCAGGGATGACAACGGTGCCTTGGACTTGACGGATTTTTTGTTTTTTGGTGATTGTTTTATATTTTTGGCATTCTTGTTTTTAACGGCAGTCGGCTTACCGGTCTTACCCCCGGGAGTATCTTCACTTATTAAACTATTAACCAGTTCTGCCAGTTCCGAGGCCACGGAATTCCTGACATTATAGATATAGATATTATCTCTATCCTGGGTGGGAACAACGTCAAGTTCTTCTACCCAGCGCAGGGTGGATTTAATCAGTACGTCATTTTTACTGATCAAGAGCAGGGAGTTAACCCGTTCAAGAGGGACAACAGAAATTCCCTCAAAATCTCTTTTATTAATCCCCATGGCCATAAAAATTTCACTCAGTTCATCACGCAGATCATAAAGCGGGGCATTTTTTACTTTAATTACATTTATTCTCAGGGAAGCGAGGGGCGAGATATCAAGCCGGGCCAGCAGGCTGATAACATCAAGCACCTTACTGCTGTAATCACAGACCAGCAGGGTATTCTGGTCAGGCAGGCTATAAATAGTTCCCTGGGCTGACAGGTAGGGTTCAACCAGCTTCAGGGCCTCCTTTACCGACAGGTGCAGAACAGGTATCACCTGAATAATAACATCTGATCCTTCCTCCAGTTCACCAATCTGGCCGGGACTTTTAATAATATTGGAAGACAAATGCTTGTTAACATAAATATAATAATAATCTCCCTCACTGCGGATATCCAACCCATTAATATGAAGGATTTTTTTAAAAATTGTCAACAATTGACTGGTGGGAATCTTTTTTCCGGAACGAATATTAACCACCCCCTTAACCTGGGGGTCAATAATGTAATTTATATCCAGGGCCTCGGCAATAACCTGGATTACTTCATAAATATCAGCATTATCAAAATTAAGCAGAACCCCCTCTCCCTCAGCGGCAGCCACGGCATTGCCTTTAGAGGCTTCCGCCTGAAGCAGATAAGGATTTTCCCCACTGGTTTCAATAGAGAAATCTTTAATTTCCGGCTCTTCCTGCTCGGTTTCAGAGGTATCCACCTCAAGAACGGCTGATTTTTCATCAGATTTTTCAATAGCCTGATCAAGCTGTTCCAGGTCAACATAAGGAGTGAGCTTCCTGGGAGCGGAACAACTGCTCAACAACAGAAGCAAGATAAACAAAACCAGCATGGCTGGACCAATTTTTTTCCAGCCACCCCTGTACATGAAAATAAAAATTGCGCTGCCCGGTACTTCCGGGATATTTTCACGGTAAAGATAATATGGGTGTCTATTCAGCATAAAATTTTCCAGGTACACTGCTATAATTTATTTACGTAACTACTCATACCTTAAAACTCATAATCGAGAAAACCACCGAACTGTAACGGGTTACAGGGTGCCGGAGATTTTCGTCATCAGTCCGGTGCCCCGTATTGGTTATACGTAAGCCGGGCTGATGGCGGAAAGATGCGGTGCCCTGTGAGCAGTTACTTATTTACTATTGTGGCCTCGGCAGAGGTAGAGGCGAAGTAAACGGCTTTGCTTTCGGGTAATTCCTGCTGCCGGCAACCCTTTTACTCCTTATCGGGGTGGTAGGGAATTCCACCCTGTTTCTCTTGGGAACTACTGCTTTCTTTGGCTTAAACACAGCCTTATCAGGCGTCCCGATTCTATGCCTGGGCGCAGCTACCCTGGGCGGCGCCAACCGTTTCTTGGCCGGGTCATAAAGTTGTTTGGTAATCGTCTTGCCGGCCTTGGAGAATTCAATCCTGTCGCTTTCTACGGCAACTACTTTATAATCGCTAAAGGTCTCACCGACAAGAAGCTGGGCGTAATTCAGTTGTTTTGTTGTTTTTTTTGTGCTTTTTTTCCTGGCAGCCATATCTTTAAATGATTGAGGAGACTGACCTTTATTGGGATAAGAAATTAACCCTTTCCGAATATTACCAATAATCAGGGAGCCAACATACATGACATCTTCGATATCAGCCCTTATTCCCTGGTGGGCATCACCACCCTCGTCTTTATTGACCTCATCCGCCCTCATAAGCATCCGTTCCTCATTGAACAGGTAGCCATCATAAAGGTCAGGAAGATGCCTCGGCACAACAGGATACAATTTGACACTGCTGCCGATATGTCGAATAATTTTTTTGTCCTTAACCTTAACCTCGGTTTTCATATCTTCCACAGCCAGAGGGGGCTGAAAGCCAACCATGACCACCAGGCCAAAAGAAGCTATAAGACCTATGGCTATAAAAATTTTTATTATCATCCAGGCCTCAACTCTGTCGATCAAGACGATAAAAGCCTTTAAATTCGAGAAAAATTTTTAATTTGTCCGCTTTCACCGGTTTAATAGTGAAACTTTCCAATTTAAATAATTTTTTCGTCCCATACAAATCCGTGAGAAAATCAACAAATTGATCAATATTGCCGTTTAAACGCAATTTGATCACAATTTCTTCAGCGGAACCGGGCTTGCCTGCTTTTTTAACAGGCCGAACCGATTCCGGTTCAAGACCAACACTGGAAACCTTTTTCTGCAGCTCTATCTGCATGGCAGATGATATCTCTTCTTCAGAGGAACCGGTAAAAAAAAATTTTTCAAGCTGCTGATTTTCCCTTTCCAGCTGCCTGACCCTCTTCTTGAGCCCCGGCAGACGGGCCACGTCCCGCTTATATTGATTCAACAGATTAATCCGACTGCTCACCTCTTCTTTCCGGCTAGTATAATAGTTTCTTCCCAGCCGGCCAACATTTAAAATCAACAGGACAACGCCAACAATAATCAGCAGTTTTTTCCGATCAAGCCGGTTGAGAAATTCAAACATGCTCATTGACCGATCTCTATATGAAAATAAGTTTTATTTTTTCGCCGTCTGGTTGATTTCAACTTAGTATCACCAAGCTTCTGTATTTCCTTGGTCAAACCGGCAATATCTTCAGTATATCCCTGAATATTGATGGCCCCGGTTTTAGAGTCAAGCCTTATCTGGTCAAGATAAGAGTTCTCCGGCAGCATTTTAGTTAATTTCGCCAGAAAGGTTATTAAATCAAAATTCTGGCCAAGATTTCCTATCCGCTCTACCGTCTTTGACAGTTTTTTCTCTTTTATGCGTAGTTGCTCAGTTTCTTTAATCAAGGGCTTGATATCAGTTAATTCACGATCCAGCTGCCTCCCGATTTCCCTTACTTGATATATTTTCCAGCCTCCCACGACAACAAGAGCGACAATATTCAATATTACCAGGCCGACAAGTGCCATGCGAAAAAAATCAGGTCGCAGGTAAGAAGCGGGAAGAAGATTAAACCGGCCTGAGCCTGACATCACTTGTGGTTCAGCCGGGGGAAAAGCACTTCCCTCTTCCGGGTTAACGGCAAAAACCGTTTCCGTACTACAGAGTTCCATGGCCTCGGCCAGGGTCGGCTCGCCCTGACAGAGCAGCCGGTTCCGCAGTTTATCCCCGGCAAAACATAAAAGTTTGGCCGGCTGCCTCCCGACAAGCAGACCCCAGCCGGCCATCTTTTTCAATTCACTACTGATATAGCGCTGGGACTCAGGGAAAATACCGAGTAAACGAAAACCGGCGTTCTTAACATCAATCACTGCTTCTTCAAGCGCTGACCTGGCAGTGGCATAAATCAGCACATCATAACCGTCCTTGCCGCGTTCGGAGGTAAATGAATAAAGACAATCATCGGCAAAGGGCAACAGCAAATCACGCTGGAGCTCCACAGCCTCCCTGACATCCGCAGTCTGGGCCGGCAAATGAATTTTTTTAAAAAAAAGCGTCTCCTCGCCCAGATAAAAAACAACATCTACACCTGAAATGCCATGTTCAGCGCAAAAAGCAGCAACCTCCTTACCCAGGCTGCCTGTTAATGTCTGCGGAGCGGTTTGCAGGTCACCACAGCAAATAAATGTTCCATTCCGGCCAACAATTATTTCTAACACATTTTTCAAGATCAGTTTTCCTGCCAAGCCAGATATTTTACCTTGTCACCACGTAATTCAATCAACGTCCTGATCTCGGTCGCCCGGCCTTCAGACTTGAAGTCTTCCTCATCCGTGCGGCCTGGTTCACCCCTGGCCACGATCGTATAAAATCCGTTGCCGCCTTTTTTATAAACCAGGGCAGATGAACAGGCATCAAACCTTTCATCACCCAATATTTGACGGGCCAGGGCAGCGGTCATGGTTTCATGGGCATCACGGGCATCCTCGTAAGCCTCTTTTTTTTCAACATCACCCTCGGTCAGGAAATCAAGCATCATCGGACTTAAAGAATTAAAATTAATTCTATTACTTCTGTTATGCACAGTAAAGACGTCAGAGGCGACAAATTCTCCTGACAGTCCCTCGGTCCCCTTTACCAGAAAAAATTCCGCGGGAGCCTGTATCTTGCCGTTTCTAGGTATATAAGGATCATCCAGCGATTCATAATAATCACTTTCCGCCCCATTAAGCCGGTGGAGATCATTACTGTCCCGCCAGTCAAGCAGGGAATCTTCAATCACGACCTGCTGCTCTTCATCAACATTCATATATTCAAGAAAAAGGGCAAAAAGCGTCTTGTTAAAATTATTAAGATCAATTTTACCTGATTCGTTAATAACATAATAACTTATTCTGCCATTTTCGAGCGTTTCTTTATAAATACGGCCCGGAAGAAAATCATCGTCACCTTCAATAACAGCAGCAGGTTTATCTATCAAGTGAAATATGGCCATATTCACTCCGCCATTTGCCAGACAGACGCCGGCGGCCCGGGCCTTGGCGTGAAAAGCAATCTGCTGGTCGGCCCGAACCGATAAAGTCAATTCCGCGGCCAGAAAGCAGATCAGCAGCATAATCATAATAACCACGACCAGGGCAAAGCCCTGTTCTTTAATGACATTATCACTCATAATCCGATTTTATTACCGTAAGCGCTCCATGAACACCACCCTGCATCCGTTTAAACGCCGCGATATACCTGATGTATTATCGCGAGCGTTGAAACGGGCACATGGCGGCATCCCTGAAACGCTTACAGGCCGTGCCTTCTCAA
>JANTFJ010000139.1 GCA_024763495.1 Desulfobulbaceae bacterium
GGGATGCCGCCATGTGCCCGTTTCAACGCTCGCGATAATACATCAGGTATATCGCGGCGTTTAAACGGGTGCAGGGTGGTGTTTATGGAGCGCTTACCCATGAGTAGTTATCCTGTAGTTTTATTATAAAGGTCATTTTTTCAGGAAAATTTTATGGATACCGTCAGCAGTCCGGAATGTTTTCTAATAATGGTCGTCGATGATGAAAAGACCGAACGTATCATCAGAAGGGAGATTCTTGAACAGCATAATTTCCTGGTATGTGAAGCCGTCGATGGTCTTGACGCCATGAAAAAACTGAACCAGGTAAAACCGGATTTAATCATGCTTGACGTTAACATGCCGGGGCAGGATGGTTTTGCCACCTGCAGAGCAATCAGAAGTGATTTCGCCCTGACGAATATTCCGATTATCATGGTTACCGGCAATGATGACACCGAGACGATAAATAAGGCTTTTGATGCCGGAGCCACTGATTATATGACAAAACCCCTTAATATTAAGGTAATCATCAGGCGGATCAGGGTAATCATTGACAGTTGCCGGTTTAACCGGGCCATTCTTGAGCGGAAAGATGTGCTTGAGTCAATAGTCCGTGAACGTACCGCGGAACTTGACAGGGTAAACAGGAAACTGAAAAGAGAAAGGGATCTACTGGAAATCAGGGTGGTTGATCGGACAAAGTCCCTGCAGCAGGCCAATGAAAAAATCAGCCGGGAAAAAGAGCAGCTGGCAGTAACTCTCAGGTCAATAGAAGATGGGGTTATTACCACTGATTCATCCGGAAATATTAACATGCTGAATCCCACAGCGGAAAAGTTTATCTGCTGGACAACTGAAGAGGTGGCCGGTCGGCCGTTAGCAGAAGTGCTGCAACTTGTCAGCAAAGATGATCAGCACTCCGCAAACCGGCTGCTGAAACAAATTTTAAGTGAAAAAATAGCGGTATTACCTGAAAAAAAATTCATTCTCACAGGCCGGGACAAAAACAGGCACCCTGTTACCTTTAGCGCGGCACCAATCAGAAATAATCAGCGAACTATTGGCTTTGTCCTGGTCTTTCGGGACATGAGTGAACAGCAGAAAGCCGAAGAGCTGTTGATTCATGGTGAAAAAATGACAACCATTGCCGACATGGCAACCGGGGTCGCGCATGAATTAAATACGCCATTAAGCGCTATTCTTCAGTCTATCCAGGTAATTGAAGAATGTTTTAAGCCGGATAATGACGCCAATGGCCAGGTTGCCGCTGACTGCGGGATTAATTTGTCTTCCCTGGCCGCTTATCTCGATAAAAAAGAAATTTATTTCTTTTTTAAAGGTATCAGGGATTCAGCTGTCAAAGCCGCAAAAATTATTGACAACCTGCTGCGTTTAAGCCGGACAGACAGCGGAGAAATGATTAAAGCTGATATCACGGATATCCTCGACAACTCTGTTGAGATGGCTGTTACTGATTATCAATTCAGGGAAAAATATAATATTGTTAATTTTAAAATAACCAGGGAATACCAGGATATCCCCCAGGTAACCTGTAACCCCCTTGAACTGGAGCAGGTTTTTTTAAATATAATTAAAAACGCGGCCCAGGCCATGCGTAACACAACCAGGCCTTGTCTTATCCTCAAATCAGCAGAGAACAACGGGATGGCCTGTGTAGAAATAATCGATAATGGCCGCGGCATTGACGAAGAAGACTGCCGCCGTATTTTTGAGCCTAATTTTGCCTTCGGCAGCTCCGGCAATGGCATGGGCATGGGACTCTTTGTTTCCCATAGAATTATTCATGACAAACACCAGGGTACAATTCGAGTTGATTCAACCGGAAACAAGGGGGCAACTTTTACGATTTGTCTGCCCGTAAATCAAAAAGAAACCCTGTCCGCTGAGCGCTATAAATACAAAGATTAAGAATAACTACTCACGGGGTAAGCGTCCTAACATCGCTGACCCCTGTAATTGTAACTGCTTACAGGGTGCCGGAGATTTTTGTCATCAGTCCGGTGCCGCCATAGTCATACGTAAGCCGGGCTGATCGCGGAGGTAAGCGAGCCTGCGAGACTCCGAATATTCGGTGCCCTGTGAGCAGTTACCATTAAGAAAATGACTACTTTTCAGGAGCAAGGCACGGATGCCGACTATTTTAATTATTGAAGATGACTTTATTGTCCGCCAGGCAATTGCCGACTATCTGAGCCGCAAAGAATATGATGTAATCCAGGCTGAAGACGGCGGCAAAGGACTGGAAATGTTTCGGAAGCAGCAGGTTGACCTTATTCTTACCGACCTGCGGATGCCGGAAGTTGACGGCCTGGAGGTGCTGGCGACAGTTTATCGCGAGGCCCCGGAAACTCCGGTAATAGTTGTGTCCGGCATGGGGACAATAGAAGATGTAATCAAGGCGTTAAAATTGGGGGCCTGGGATTATATAACCAAACCCATTACTGACATGGCTCTTTTAAACCACGCGGTTGCCAGGGCCCTGGAAAGGGTAAAACTGATTCAGTATAATAAAGAATACCAGGAACATCTTCAGCGGGAAATAAAACAGAAGACCGAGGAACTGCACCAGGCCCAGAAACTTGAGGCTGTCGGCACCCTGGCTGGAGGCATAGCGCATGATTTTAATAATATTCTCGGGGCAATCATGGGTTTTACCGACCTGGCCATGATGGAGCAGGATGATTCAAAAAAATTAAAAGAAATGCTCGATCATATTAAAAAAGCCAGTCTCCGGGCCCGAGATCTTGTCGCCCAGATTTTAACCTTTTGCCGCAAGTCAGAAAATGAACGGCGGCCGATAGTTATATATCCAATCATTAAAGAGGCCTTGAAATTATTGCGGGCCACAATTCCCACCACAATAGATATCAAATCAAACATTTCCACTATCCCGGAAAGGATCAGGGCCGACCCTACCGAGATTCATCAGATCATGATGAATCTCTGCACTAACAGTTTTCAAGCCATGAAAAATGAGCAGGGAATTATTGAAGTAAACCTGGAAGTTGTTCAGCTTGACAAAAAGAAAGCCGGGGAGCTGCAGAACATAAAGCCAGGTAAATATCTCCTGCTTACTGTTCGGGATAACGGCATGGGCATAGCGGCGAGTGACAGGGAATCAATTTATGACCCTTTCTTTACTACCAAGAAAAAAGGTGTCGGAACCGGTCTTGGCCTCTCTGTTGTCCATGGAATTGTCAAGGAATATGACGGCGCGATCAGGGTGACTTCAGAAGTCGGTAAGGGCACGGATGTTAAAATCTTTTTTCCGATTATCAGTATCGGCGGCAAAGAAAATCAAATTAGACCGCTGACCTTTGCCGGGGGCTCAGAAACTATTCTGTTTATCGATGATGATCCGACTCTGGTTGCGGTTACCAGCAAGATGCTTAAATCACTGGGCTACAAGGTGGTAAGCGCCAATGACAGTATGGCTGCCCTGGAGCTTTTTCGTGATCGTGCCGCTGATTTTGACCTGGTGATTACCGACCAGACCATGCCCGGTCTGCCGGGCTCGGAATTGATTACTGAATTCCTGAAAATTCGCCCTGATATAAAGATAATTATCTGTACCGGTTACAGTTCCATAATTGATGAGGATAAAGCAGATGAACTGGGATTTAAGGGATTTCTTTCTAAACCGTTTAAGTTTGAAAGACTGGCCCGCACCGTAAGAAGGGTAATTGATGACCAACCAGTTAAATAACCATGTTGCCGCTACAGTTCGTCGGCCGCTAAATTTATTAATTCTCGCTTTACTTCTCCTGGCAATCACGGCAGGCTGTTTTTTTCAGGCCCGCTTAAGCGCGGAATATGATCTTTCCCGCCTGAAAATCAGGGAACAACTCTCTCTTGACCATGGTGCCGATGCTGTTCTCCAGGAACTTAATTCTCTCCGTAAAGAACTTATCTTTATCTCTCAGGTTCCGGAATTACAGGATTTTATTACCGAGCCTGACAACCGGATAAAAATACGGCAGTTGTCGGAAGGGCTGGCATCTCTGGCCAGGAGTAAAAAAAATTATGACCAGATCAGGTTCATCAACGAATCAGGCATGGAAGTCATCAGGATTGATTACAATAACGGCCGCCCCCTTATTGTCCCGGATAAAAAACTGCAGGATAAGGGAGAGCGATATTATTTTATCGACACCATGCGCCTGGATAAAAATGAGATATATTTCAGTCCCATTGATCTGAATATGGAACATGGCAAAATTGAACTGCCGCACAAGCCCATGCTGCGCGTTGCCACCCCTGTTTTTACCGCAAACGGCAAAAAACAGGGAATTATTATTATAAATTATTTTGCCCGCCAGCTTTTTAACCATTTTCTCCAAAATGTGACAGACCTTAAAGATAAGCAGTTTATTCCTGCCCAACCCATGATCTTAAATCCTGACGGTTACTGGCTGCTGGCCCGGAATAGTGCAGATGAGTGGGGTTTTATGCTCGACCACCGGAAATCTTTTGGAAAAAGATATCCGGATGCCTGGAAACTAATCAAAAAAAATGACCGCGGTCAGTTCCAGACTGCTGACGGCATGTTTTCATACCGCAAATTATATTTTACGCGCCCTGATGAGATAGTCGGCAGCAGCGCTTATAAAAAAACGGATGCCGGTTCTAAATATTACCTGATTCTTCTTTCTTATATTCCTGCCGCAGATTTACAGTTACTTTCTCCTCTCCACTATTTTTCCTGGAAAACATACGGTGCTGTTGTTGTTATCCTGCTGCCCCTGGTTTTTTTCCTGCTTGTCCAGGCAGAACATAACAGGCAGTCCAGGCAGGAGCTGAGGGACAGCGAAGCCCGCTTTCGTCTGCTTTACGAAAATGCCCCGATTGCCTATCAATCTCTGGACAAGGATGGAGTCATAAAATCAGTTAACAACAACTGGCTTGATCTTATGGGTTATGAGGCCGCATATGTTATCGACCGCTCATTTCTTGATTTTATCTCCCCGCAAACAGACGAAGATTACCTGCAAAAATTTTCACAGTTCCGGGCCGGCGGCAAAACCTGCGAAACTGAACTTAAACTGCGAAAAAAGGATAATACAGACATCCTGGTATCATTCAGCGGCAATATTTCCACAGATAAAAAAGGTAATTTTCTTCAGACCCATTGCGTGTTCAGCGATGTTACGGAACTGCGCGGTAAAGAGGAGAAAATTATTCATCTTAACCTGGTGCTGAAGACTATCATGAAAATACAGCAGTTAATCAGCACGGAAAAAGATCCGGCAATTCTCATTGATAAAACCTGTGATCTTTTGACCAGGAACCGGGGCTACAACAGTGCCTGGATCATTCTACTCGATAAAAAATTAAATATCAGTAACTCGGCATTTACCGGCTTAAACTATGAATTTAACGTATTGGAAAACAATATAGAGTCCGGCCATCTGCCTGCCTGTATAAAAAATTTAAAAAAAGAAGGGGAAGTCAAGATCTTCAGGCACAGGCAGAAATTGTGTAAAAATTGTCCTTTCGCGGGGAAATATCTTAAAAACAGTGTGATGGCTGTTTCTCTCAGCCATGATGACACTTTCCTGGGTTACATGGTTGTCCAGGTCGCCGGCAAACTGCTTTCTGAACACGAAGAAAAAGATGTTTTTGCCGAAATAGCCCATGATTTAGCCTATGGTCTGTATGTCATGGAGCAGGAAGGGGAACGGCAGAAAATGAAAGACCAGCTTATGCTCACTGAAAAGATGACTACTATTGCCGGGCTGGCCGCCGGAGTAGCTCATGAGATAAATACCCCTTTAAGCGGCATTATGCAGTCGGTACAGATAATTGACGAAGGACTGCGGCCCAGTGACCCGCTTAACCTGAAGATCGCAAAAGAATACGATGTCGATCTTGATAAATTTCAAAATTACTTAACTTCCCGAAATATCCCCATCTTTCTGAAAGGCATCCGTGAATCAGCCGCAAAAGCCGCTAAAATAATCAACAGCCTCCTTCGTTTCAGCCGTCCGGGTCAGACTGAAATAGTAATTACCTCTTTAACTGACATTCTCGATTCAGCAATACTGCTGGCCCGGACTGATTATGATATGAAGAAAAAATATAAGGTAACTGATGTTGAATTTATAAAAGATTACGGCCCAAAACCGATTTCTCTTGCCTGTGTGTCCATGGAAATTGAACAGGTAATTCTTAACATCTTGAAGAACGCGGTCCAGGCCATGAGCGGAATTGACAAAGCCGGCTTTCATCCCCGGATAATTATTCGCACCTCCTCAATCGGTACCATGGCTCGTATTGAAATTGAAGACAATGGCCCCGGGATTGACGACGAGACCCGCGGTAAAATCTTTGATCCTTTTTTTACTACCAAGGAAGTGGGTAAAGGAACAGGACTTGGCCTCTATATCAGCTACAACATAATCTGCGGAGCTCATAAAGGGAGATTATGGGTTGAGTCAGCATCAGGTGAAAAAACAACATTTTTTATTGAACTGCCTATGCAGCGCTAAGGATAGTGCTTAGGGCTCACTCAAAAATAAATTACTCAACTTTCGGAGTTGATATAATTGATTGAAATTATTTAATATAATTGAATAAATTCGTCTGTCATTCCGGCATGTTTTTAGCTGGAGGTAAGCGAGGAACGAGACTCCGATCCAGAAAGTTAGTCCATTATCCCTGGATTCCGGCTAAAAACATGCCGGAATGACGAATCGCCTATTAAT
>JANTFJ010000140.1 GCA_024763495.1 Desulfobulbaceae bacterium
AAAAAAAGAGGACTCTGGCCTCTCGATAATGATCGTCTGCAGGCGATCTGAGATTTAAAAATCAAAACAAAAAATTGTTTAGACAATGGTCGTAAGCGCCTAAGCGCTTACCTGTGCCTGCGCAGCATACTGGTGCTATTCAAGCAGGCTCAAATGGGCAAAGATGAAGCGCAGCTGGACAATTACGATTTTATTATAATATTTTTTTTGCATTTAACTGTTTGCGTCTTACAGTTACCAGAAGACAGTGGGCAAAAGTTAAAAGCAGAAAACTGATGTATCGTTTAAAGCTAACTACTCACGGGGTAAGCGTCCTAACTTCGCTAACCCCTGTAACCAGTTACGTTTAAAGTTATATCTGCATAGCAGGAAGAGTCCATCCGGGCAAGCAAATTCAACCGGAATTCGAGCCAGTGGGAAAAAAATCAAAAACAGAAATTATTCTCGACTCTATTGCCGACGGGGTTTTCACAGTTGATGACAAATGGAATATTACTTCATTTAACCGGGCAGCGGAAAAAATAACCGGGGTTTCCCGGGATCAGGCCATTGGCCAGAAATGTTTTGATGTTTTCCGGGCCGACATCTGTCAGTCCAATTGCGCCCTGCGGAAAACCATGGCCAACAATATCCCCCTGGTGGATCAGCGAATCAACATCCTGGACAGTGACGGAGTGGTAAAACCGGTCAGCATCAGCACCGCGGTTCTTCGGGATGAGCAGGGCTGTTCAGGCGGAGTGGAAACCTTCAGGGATCTCTCGGTTGTTGACCAGTTACGCCGGGAGATCAACAGTAGCTATACTTTTCACGACATAATAAGCAAAAACGAAGAAATTAAACGAATCTTTAATATTATGCCCGACATTGCCGCCAGTGACGCTACTGTACTTATTGAAGGTGCCAGCGGTACCGGAAAAGAACTGTTTGCCAGGGCAATTCACAATTTAAGCCCCCGGAAAAATAAAAAATTCGTGGCCGTAAACTGTGGCGCCCTGCCCGATACCCTGCTGGAATCTGAATTATTCGGCTATGTCCGGGGCGCTTTTACCGGGGCGGATAAAGACAAACCCGGCCGCTTCCATCTGGCCCGTGGCGGGACTATCCTGCTAGATGAAATCGGTGATATTTCCCCGGCTCTGCAGGTGAAATTGCTGCGGGTTCTCCAGGAAAAAGAATTTGAACCGCTGGGAAGCGTCAGCCCGATAAAGGCGGATGTCCGAATTATTGCAGCCACCAATAAAAATTTAGCCAGCCAGGTCTCGAAGGAAATTTTTCGGGAAGATCTTTTTTATCGGCTGAATGTAATAAAAATCAGCCTGCCGCCCCTGGCTGGACGGCGGGAGGATATTCCCCTGCTGGTTGATCATTTTATTCAACGCTTTAACGCCAGGACAGGCAAACAGATCAGGGCTCTGTCGCCCGAAGCCATGAGCTGCCTGATGCGCCATAATTTTCCCGGCAATGTCCGCGAACTGGAAAATATTATTGAACATGGTTTTGTCCTCTGCCGCGATGATATAATAACCCCGGCCCACCTCCCCCCTGATTTAGTTGATTTCTCCCAGGCAGAAGGACAAGACGCGTTGCCTGTCCAGGATAATCCGCTTTCCGCTAGTGAAGCCGCCCTTATCCGCCATACCCTGAAAATTCATGACGGCAATAGAAGTAAAACCGCGGCCGCCCTGAAAATTCACAAGACCACCCTATGGCGCAAAATGAAAAAATATCATATTATCTAAATTATGGAAAATGTTACCCTGGGACTTGCCATACTGCTGGCTGCCGGTCTCCTGACTGCCAAACTCGGACAACTGCTCAAGCTCCCCTCAGTTACCGGTTATATCCTGGCCGGGCTGCTGCTGGGCCCAAGCGGCTTTAATTTTATCTCAGCCGCTACTGTCGGTTCACGTCTTGACCATTTTACCCAGATTGCCCTGATGCTGATTGCCTTTGGCATTGGCGAAGAAATTGAAATATCCAAATTGCGCAGCAGCGCCAGGAGCATTGGTTCAATTGCCACCATGCAGATCCTTGGCGCTTTTTTCGTGGTTTCAGGCGCTATTTTTTTTGTGGCCCAATTTGCCGGACTGAACGAATCATGGACTATTAAAGACCATATCGCCCTGGCAATCCTTCTAGGTGCCGTGGGCGTAGCCTCTGCCCCGGCGGCAATCCTGCATGTCATGCGTGAATTGAAGGCTTCCGGCCCCCTGACTTCCACCCTGATGGCGGTTGTCGCCGTTGATAACGGGCTCTGTATTATGATTTTCGGCCTGTCGATTTCAATAGCCGGACAACTGGTCGGCGATGGGACCAATAGTTTAACCCTGGCCCTTTTTCACAGCCTGAGTGAAATTTCCTTTTCCCTGATTATCGGGATAATAACCGGATTGCTGCTTGACCTGTTCCTGCCGAAATTACAACGACAGGGGGAAATGCTTACTGCCGGTCTGGCCCTGCTGCTGATCTGCGGAGAAATATGCCGTTACTTTCATCTTTCTTCCCTGCTGGCCGGAATGGCGGCCGGATTCATCATTATTAACCGCGACACCAGGGACGTTCGCCTGTTTCGAGCCTTAAACGCCTTTGATCCGCCGATTTATGTATTATTCTTTGCCCTGGCCGGGACTCATCTGCGGTTATCAGCCGCTGTCCAGGCCGGCTGGCTGGGATTGATCTATTTCCTGGCCAGAATAATTGGGAAAATCGGCGGGGCCTGGATCGGGGCGAAAATTGCCAATGCGGACCGCCATGTTCAATATTATCTGGGGCCGGCCTTGATTCCCCAGGCCGGAGTTGCCATTGGTCTTATATTTTTGATTGATGTTGACGAAAAATTAAACATCTACAGCGGATTAATTACCCCGGTAGTTTTAACCACGGTTGTTTTAAGTGAACTGATTGGCCCGCTTTGCGCCCGCTTTGCAGTGGAAAAGGCGGGTGAAGTCGCGCAATCCGGGCCGAAAAGGGAAGAATGCGGGGGGATGTCTGATAAAAGCTGCGATCTGTGGCATCAGGTTGCCGAAGGAATCAGGCTGGTTCCCTGGCCCTGGAAAAAATTGATTCCCCCGGCAGGCAGTTCCGGCTTTGTTACCTTTGGCGCTTCAAACCCGCATTCGGTTCAGGCCTTAGCCCGGATAGCCACCCTGCTGGCCTACCATTTCAAGGCAGTTCCAATGTCGATCCGGGTTCTCAGGCAGGGATCTCCTCCCCTGTCCGAAAAAGACAGGGAACGGCTTTTTTCCCCGGAAAGACAGGAGGTTGAGAGTCTCGGCTATCAGATGGAAACGGAATTAATTAAATATAATGATGTTGCCGATGCCCTGGTTTCAGCAGTTGAATATAATGATGCCAGGGCGGTAGTTCTCGGTTTTCCGGTGGAAGGTACCTTTCAGGGATTTCAGCATATTCTTGAAACCCTGGCCCGGCATGTTTCCTGCCCGGTCGTAGTACTCCGTATGTATGGAGTGCTGCACACTGAACGAATCCTGGTTTCCATGGTCGATACGGATGAGCTGTATGATCTTGAGCCGGTCATTGAGGCTCTTTCCCTGATAGGCGAGCATTCTATTACCCTGCTCTGCCTGATTCCCGCCGGAGCTGTTATCGCTCAAGTAGAAAAAAAGAAAGAAAAATTAAGGCGCTGGGCCAGGGAGCATACGGCATCCATGGTCAAAATTGAGGTGGTCTCTACCGAGGCCCGCCAGGAAACTATTGTTGAGGAGGCAAAAAGTCATGACCTGCTGGTGATGACCGCGGCCCGCAAAAGTCCGCTTAAAAAATTATTTTTCGGCTCCCTGGCGGAAACCGTGGCCCGCAAATGTCGAAAACCGCTGCTTATTGTCTATCGTCCGGAAAACGAATATAATGTGTAACTACTCACACCTTAAAACGCATAATCGTGAAAAACCCCGAACTGTGACTGCTCCATGAACACCACCCCGCGGGCGCTTCAACCCTGTGACATACCGATGTATTATCGCGGGGCGTGAAGCACGCGCCTGGCGGTATCCCTGAATCCCTTACAGTAAAACGCAAAAACCATCAGGATGGAACTTAAAGCAAATGGATAAAAAAATCAGACTGGCCCTGATAGCCGGAGGAAAATCAGCGGAACGAGATGTCTCTCTAAGCGGCGCCAAAGGCGTAAAAGCCGCCCTTGATCCGCAAAAATATGAAATAAACCAATATGATCCAGCCTGTGACCTCGGCAAACTTGTGACGGACAGAGCAAACCTTGACGTGGCCCTTATTCTGCTCCACGGCCCATTGGGCGAAGATGGCAGCATGCAGGGATTTCTTGATTTGCTGGAATTGCCCTACCAGGGTTCCGGGGTACTGGGCAGTGCCCTGGCCATGGATAAAAACATGGCAAAAAAATTATACAGGCAGGCAGGGTTACGTGTGGCTGACTGGTTGATGGCCGGGCCGGGCGATAAAAAAAGAATAGATTATTTTATTGAACAACTCGACCTGCCCCTGGTAATAAAACCGATTCATCAGGGGTCAAGCCTGGGTATGAATATTGCCGACAGCCCGGACAAATTAAAGGAAGGCCTGGCGGAAGCCCTGGCCTATGATCAGGAAGTCATGCTGGAAAAATTCATCAAAGGCAGGGAAATTACCGGCGGAGTTATTGGTAATGACAACCTTGAAGCTCTGCCCATTGTTGAAATAATTCCTGGAGAGGAGTATAGGTTTTTTGATTATAAAGCAAAATATCTTCAGGGTGCCAGCCGGGAAATATGCCCGGCCGACCTTGCCCCTGAGGTCAGCCGCCGGGCCAGGCAAAGCGCAATACAGGCCCACAAGGCGCTGCGGCTGCGGGGCTACAGCAGAACCGACATGATTATATCTCCCGATAATAAAATTTATATAATCGAAACCAACACGATTCCCGGCATGACACCTACCAGCCTGCTGCCCCTGGCAGCCAAAGTCCATGGCCTCTCATTTTCGGTTTTACTGGACAAATTGTTAAAACTGGCCCTGGAGGCAGACTAACAGACATGTTGCTCTGGCTGGAAACTCATTTCGCTGTTCTCCTGGGTATGATTCTGGCCCTTATGGCTATCTCCCACCTGCTGGGCCAGCGCCGTTCACCGTCCAGTCTCATTGCCTGGCTCTTGATTATCATTCTCCTTCCCTATATAGGTGTTCCGCTTTACCTGCTTTTTGGGGGCAGAAAAATGGTGAGAATTGCCCGGAGTAAGGAAAAAATTGAACTTGATGAAGGGAAAATGCTGCCCCTTGAGCAGGCTACCGCTGTTGATCGGGGTCTGCGTACCTGCGGCATTCCAGGAGCCATGACCGGCAACAATATCAACCTCTGCCGTTCCGGTGAAGAGGCTTATCACGGCCTGGTTCAGATGATTGACAAGGCATCCCGTTCAATATATCTGACTACTTTTATCTTTGCTGAAGATGAAGTCGGAGCAGATATCCTCCTGCGTTTAGGCCGCAAGGCGGCAGAGGGAGTAAAGGTGCGCATCCTGATGGATGGCGTAGGGTCCCTGAAAACCAGTACGGCATTTCTTGAACCCCTGGTGCAGGCCGGAGGCAGATACGCCTTTTTCATGCCGGTCTTCCACCACCCCTTGCGGGGCCGGACAAATCTTCGTAATCACCGTAAGATTGTCATTGTTGATGACTGTATAGTATGGGCTGGAGGCCAGAATATTGCCGGAGTTTATCTCGGCCCGCACAAGCAGAAAAATCGCTGGCAGGATCTCTCCTTTATTTTGCATGGATCGGCAGTAGCACCCTTTGTTAAAATTTTTCTCTCTGACTGGTTCTTTGCCGCTAGTGAACGTCTTGAATTCCAGCCTGACAAATGTCCAGCTTCCGGAGGGGACAGTATTGTCCAAGTCGTGCCTTCCGGGCCGGATATGCACAGAGATGCGCTTTATGAAGCTATTATTTCGGCCATTTTTTCGGCAAAAAAACGATTGTGGATTGTTACGCCTTATTTTGTCCCGGATCATGCCCTCAGCCAAAGCATTATTATAGCCGCCCATCGCGGGGTGGATGTCCGGATTGTGGTTCCAAAAAAGTCCAACCATGTTATGGCCGACATTGTCAGGAGCGGATATCTACGGGAAATACAGGCTGCCGGCGGCACTATTGTCCTCTATACCGGTTCCATGCTCCATGCCAAGGTAATTATTATAGATGAGGCCCTGGCCATGGTAGGGTCGGCAAATCTTGATTCCCGCAGCCTGTTTCTAAACTATGAAGTGGCTACTTTTTTTTATTGTAAAGATGATATCCTCGAAGTGAAAAAATGGATTGAGAGAGTAGCCGCTGATTCGGTTACCGGTATAGCGGAAGCGGGCAGGCTGCGCAGCCTGTTCGAAGGAATGGCCCAGGTTATCGCGCCCCAGATATAAATAAGGCGATTCCGCCGATTGAATTTATGGTAAGCGCTCCGTGAACACCACCCTGCACGCGCTGCAACCCTGCGATATACCGATAGCTGCGTTGAGGATTGCATAATTGCAGATCATTTTTCTAAATGTCCAGATTGCGCCTTAGAATGCGAAGTTATTTTTGGGTGAGCCCTAAAGATAGCAGCTAATGTTTGTAACTATCTCAACTTTCTGACTTGTTGTTTTGTTAATGATTTCTATAAATTATACAATTTGCAGCATAGATATATCGTCATTCCGGCATGTCTTTAGCCGG
>JANTFJ010000141.1 GCA_024763495.1 Desulfobulbaceae bacterium
GCTGCGCCAGTCTGATCACAAAAATCTACGGCACCCTGCAACCAGTTACAAATACTGAGGTTTGCACTCATTAGGCGCTTACCCCATGAGTAGTTACGGCAAGACTATAGAATCATTTACTCTATTTTTCAGGATTTTTAATTTGCGTAGAAAAAATAAATTCAGCAGAAAACGTCACCAGGAACGTTCAAAATCGCGATCAGCTCAAAGCGGCAGAAGAGGCAGGCGAACAGATCAGCGCCCCAAGGGGCCTGTTGCTTTGGAAAAGCTTATTTCTTTTCTCTACAGGCAGGGCAGCATGGTCGGCTTTAAGCAGTTGACAAAAGAATTTGACCTGCCGCGAAGTCACAGGAAGGATTTTCGTGAGCAGCTGGCCGGACTCTGTCAGCGAAATCTTATTGTCTGTCCCGAAGCTAAACAATACGGGATTAATAAAAAAGAATTTCCCAGCGGTATAATTACCATTAATCCCAGGGGATTTGGTTTTGTTATTCCCGATAACGCCGATCTCAATGAAGGTCGTGATTTTTTTGTGTCTCCACGTAATATCGGCCCGGCCCGCCATGGTGATCATGTCCTGCTGCAATTACTTAATAAAAAGCGGGGCCGCCTGGAGACCAGGGTTGTCATGGTACTGAAAAGGGGTTCAGCCCGATTGGCAGGTACTTTTATAAAGGGTGATCCGGGCAAGGTAATTCCCCAGGATAAACGTTTTCCTTTCAGTATAATTGTCAGCCCCAGGAAAGTACATAATGCCGGGGACGGGGAAGCGGTAGTAGTTGAAATTGACGATTTTCAGTCGGAACAGGGCAGGGTGACGGGCCATATTGTCGAAGTGCTGGGTGATCCGCTGCGGGCCGGGATACAGATGAAAATGGTGATCAGCCAGTTTAATCTGGCTCAAAAGTTTACTCCCGAGGTCTTGGCTGAAGCTGATAAAATAAGTGAAAAAGTAGAAGTAACCGAAGATCGCGATGATCTGCGCCATGTTCTCCATATCACCATTGACGGGGAGACTGCCAGGGATTTTGATGACGGGGTAGCCATTGTCGCGGATAAATCCGGCTTTACTCTTTATGTCAGTATCGCTGATGTCAGTCACTATGTTACTCCCGATTCTGCCCTGGATAAAGAGGCTTATAAGCGCGGCACCAGCGTTTATTTCCCAACCGGCGTTCTGCCTATGCTGCCGGAAAGGCTTTCCAACGGGCTTTGCAGCCTTAATCCTGACGAAGACCGTTATGCCTTTACAGCTATTCTCGAATTTGACCACCAGGGTAAACGCCTGAAGAGTCGTTTCCGTAAATCAGTTATCCGCAGCAAGGCCCGAATGACCTATACTCTGGTTAAAAAGATTGTGGTTGACCGGGAAAAGGAGACCTGTGACCAATATAAAGAATTGTTAAATCCCTTGAAGATGATGGCGGAGCTTGGCCGATTACTGGAAAAAAGACGAATGAAAAGGGGCAGTATCGGTTTTGATATGCCTGAAGCCGGTATTATTATCAATGAACATGACCAGGTGGAAAATATTGTCCGCCGTCAGCGCAACCTGGCCCACAAGATTATCGAGGAATTTATGCTGGCCGCCAATGAGGCGGTTGCCGAGGCCTTTGCCAGGCGCCATTTTCCCGCTCTTTATCGAATTCACGAAAAACCGGATGAGCTGAAGGTTGCGGCTTTTGCCGAATTTCTCCAGGGGCTTGGTTACCAGGTACCCCGAGAGGAAATTTCTCCTAAATGGTTTAACCGGATACTGAGCCAGGCCAGGGGCGGGCCCCGGGAATATATTATCAGTAATTTACTTTTGCGGGCTATGCAGCAGGCCCGTTATTCACCGGAAAATGTCGGGCATTTCGGCCTGGCCGCGGCTTATTATACCCACTTTACTTCACCGATTCGCCGTTATCCTGACCTGATGGTTCATCGCGCTCTGCAGGCGTTGATCACTTCCGGCAAACCGCCGGTAAGCCTGGGACGGCTCAAGGTAGCTGGAGAATTTCTTTCCAGCCGGGAGCGGACGGCAACAGAGGCGGAATGGGCTATGGTTGATCGTTTGAAAGTGCTTTTCATGGCTGACAAAACCGGGGAAAGTTTTCAGGCTATTATATCCGGCGTCTCCTCTTTTGGCCTTTTTATTGAATTGATTGATATTTTTGTCAACGGCGCGGTGTCCATGGCCGAGTTAAGCGAGGATTATTTCCATTTTGATGAAAAACAGCATCGTCTGCTGGGCGAACGAGGAAAAATTTATCAGATAGGCGATTTTGTCCGGGTAAGGCTGGTCAGGGTTGACATGCAGCGTTATAAGCTTGATTTTGTAGTTGATGAGGCTGGATAGTAAAAATAGAGTAATTTATCAGTGCCTTATATTCGTTCATTTGGCCCTGCGCCGCATACTGGTGCTATGTAAGCAGCTCAAAATGGACGAAGATGAGGTGCTGGTGAACTTTAAGTGTTGCAGAGATTTACTCCCTGGGGAACGATTACAAAATGGAAAGAGAGGAACTGCGCCGGGCAATTCTTCGGCAGCGAGAAGAATTGCCTGTTCTTGAACGGCAGGAAAAAAGCAGGGTAATCAGCAGAAATTTCTGGCGGACAACAGAATTCAGTCGAGTCGGAACTATATTTCTCTATGTTAATTTTCGCAGTGAAGTTGAAACCATGGGTATTTTAAGGCAGGCCCTGGAGCGTAAAATACGAGTTGCCGTTCCCCTGACCCTGGCGCGGGAGTCCCGGCTTGAGGCTTATGAAATAACTGATCCTGACCGTCAGCTCAGACCTGGATACTGCCGGATTCCAGAACCTGATCCCAATCTGTCCAGGCTGATTATGCCGGCGGAAATTGAACTGGTTCTCCTGCCGGGCAGTGTTTTTGACCTGGCGGGTAACAGGCTGGGCTATGGGGGAGGTTATTATGACCGCTTTCTGGCCAATGACGCCCCGCACGCTTTGCGGGTGGGCCTGGCTTATGAAATGCAGATAATAGATAAAGTTCCAGCCCAGGCCCATGATGAGCCGCTTGATTATCTTATTAGCGAAAAAAAGGTTATAAAAACGAAATCATGCAGATAACACTTTAACCTCAAAAGAAATTCCCAATCGGTCAAGAGCCCTGTGCAGCGCCTGGACAGCGGAAAGTAAATCATCATGAGCAAGGGTTATTTTCCAGCCGGTTGCCCTGAACAGCAAGTCTTCGCTCAGGTAAGCGCTCTCTGAACACCTACCTGCGTGCGCTTCAACCTGGCGATATACCAATGTATTATCGCCGGGCGTAAAGCACGCACAGGGCGGTGCCCCTGATTCCCTTACATTTATAGGGGTGTCACCGTCCGGGTGTACCTTATCGGGTGCTATCCCGGTCTGGAGAAGAACTCCGCTGCAGTACTCGGTCATCCAGCGCCTGACAGCCGAAGAGATGGCAGGGAAATTTATATCTTTATCCGGCTGAAAAGTTATGCCAAGCCGCATGTTAATCAGTGGTAAGTATTTGTTTTATTAAATTTTTATGCTGTTCAATAGCTTGACCATATTGATTGTTTAGTTCTGTTGTCAACCGCTGCCATTCCTCCGCGAATTTCGGATGTTGACTTGGCTCAAGTTTTATATCTACACCGGTCTGCCGGCTCAGGTTATCTTCCACCATTCCCATCTGCTGCCGAAAGTTTTCCTCAAGCTGTTGGCGTAACTGCTCCTTATGGCCGGAATAACGGTCAAGGACGCTCTTCATCTCGCTGAATATATTGATCAGATCAGGACTGGAGCCGCCGATTGTTATTAAACCCTGCATTGCTTTTTCCGCTAGAATCAGGTTCTCTTTTTCTCTGGGCAGGACAATGTTTCGAAGTAGAGAATTAACCATTCCTTTAAGCATTGTCTGCCTGTCCGGCCCGGCAGACTCAAGTTCGGCAGGGAAATCAATCTGCTCATTGTCCAGATAACGGGCAGCAAGTTTCATCCCTTTTTTGATCGCCTCTTCGCTGGAATCGCATGCTGTCACGCCCTCGCTCATTTTCGCGGCTCGTTCCAGAACCATTTCCATAGTGCTTCTTATTTCAGCCATTTATAAATCTCCTTATCAGAATACTCGATCGCGCTCAATAACGTACACCCGGACGGCGACAACCCCATAACTGTAAAGGATTCAGGGAGGCCGCAATCCGCGTGCTCCACGCCCGGCGATAATACATCATCGCTATATCGCAAGGTGGAAGCGCGCGCGGGGTGGTGTTCATGGAGTGCTTACGAGGGAACTAGTTTAATTACCTGGGAAAGGCTGCCATGATTCCCCCGTCAATGGGTAGAGTAGCTCCGGTTGTCGGGGTCTGTCCCGAAGCAAAAAACACCACGCCATTACCAACGTGATCGGCCAGGATTTCAGCCTTGAGCAGGTTCCGCTGCCGATAATATTCCTTTAACCCTTCAGGATCAAGATTGCGGGCCCGCATCCGGTCAGGGCCGACAACATCCCAGAGCCCGGAAGAAACAGTGTCGGCAAAGATAGCATCGGCATTTATCATATTCACCCGGATACCTGCTTCCGCCAGTTCCAGGGCCGCTATTTTGCCGAGTTGATGAGCGCCGGCTTTGGAGCTGCTGTAAGCCCCGAAATTTGCTCCTGGAGCAAAGACATTTTTTGAACTGTTAATAATAATATCACCGCCGGTGCCCTGGTGTTTGAAAATCGGAATGGCTGCTTTTATTACTGCGTAAACCCCTATCATGTTAACTTCAATGACTTTTCTGAACATTGCCATATCAAGTTCCGCCAACGGGGCCACATGGGCGATTCCCGCATTAGGCACCAGGATATCAAGCCCGCCGCTGACGGCAATGGCCTTGCTGAAAGCTTTTGTTACTGAATTTTCATCAGTGACATCCATGGGCAGGGAGGTGATCATGAGAGGACTGAATTGTTTCTCCAGTTCAGCACAGACAATATCGAGGCGGGCTTGATCAACGTCGGTAAGAATGACCCTGGCCCCGGCGGCAAGCAGGCGGCGGCCAATGCCTCCGGCAATTGCCCCGCCGCCTCCGGTAACCAGGGCAGTCTTGCCCTGCAGGGGCAAGGGGGTGTTTTTGCCGAGCTTGGCCTGTTCCAGGCTCCAGTATTCCATTTCAAAGATAAATTTTTCTTCCAGCTCCCGGTATTGGCCCACTGCCGCGGCCTTGATCTTGGTAAAGATGGTATGTTCAGCAATATCCGCGGCAATTATCGCCTCTTCAGCTGTCTTACCGGCCGCGATAATGCCCAGGCCGCGAACCAGGATTACCCTGGGACTGCTGTCAAGCATGGTACGATCAAGCTGTTTAGCCGTGGTTTGTTCGTTAAAATAATTTTTATAGTTCCGGCGGTAGCCGGCAACATCATTTTTGATTTTTTCCTTGATATCATGTAGGTCACAATCGCTGAAATCAAAAAAAAGCGGATAATTCTTGGTACGGATAACATGATCAGGAGTCAGGACGCCGCTGACAAAAAGCTGTTCGGCATCAGGCCGGGCCAGGGCGTTTAAAATCTGCTTGTTTGAGCGTAGTTCAAGGGTAAAGAGTTGTCTGTTATTTTTGGCCTGATCATAGCTCATGGCCCCGCGCAGTATGGGCAGAACAAGATCAGGGGCAGGAGCGCCCGACCCGTTGATTGTTACGGTCTTGGTCTTGGCCTGTTTAATGAAATTTTCAGCCAGGGTAACATAATGAATCATCAGGTTATAGGCTGTTTCAGCATCATCGCCAAAGGTAAAAATACCATGATTCATTAAAATAATGCATTCTATGGCAGGATTTGCCTCATAAAGTTCAATAACTGAGCGGGCAAGGGGAAAGCCGGGCATTATAAAAGGCAGGATGGCTGTTTTTTCCCCCAGGGCCTGATGGAGGAGTTCGTTGCCGTTTTCCTGGTTGGTCAGGGCGACAATGGCATTGGCGTGAGTATGGTCAATAAATTTATGGGGCAGAAAGGCATGCACCAGGGTTTCTATGGAGGGATTGGGTGAAGAGGCATCGAGCAGATGGGTACGGAACTGATTGACCATCTCTTCATCGCTTAATTTTTCAATATCGCGCAACTTACGTAAATAGGCGAGATCAAGAGCGGGATGGCCCTGGGGTTCTATATCGCCCAGATTCCAGCCGCTGCCCTTGACATAAATGACTTCAATCTCTTCGCCCAACAGGTTGGTCACCCGTCCCTTTACCGAGGTGTTTCCGCCGCCATGGAGGACGAGTTCTTCTTCACGGCCCAGCAGGCGGGATGTGTAGGTGCGCCGGGCCAGTTCTGCCGGAATCTGCGGGTAGGAGTTGATAAAATTTTGAGCATCAGCTTCATTATATTTGTTTTTCATTTGTCCATGTCTTTTGTTCGTGATTATCCGGGCCTGGAATACCTGATTGGTATCAGGGAAATTATTCAGGCGCTTACAGACTGTCAATAAACAATTTTATTTCACCATAATGGTGGGTACAGCCCATTGAAATCTTTTTTCCAGGTATTAAGGGCCCGTTTAAAATTAACCTCCCATTTCAGAGGGGGAACTATAACACATTTTGAAACGATCATGGTCAGTCAAAATCCTCAATGTAGCCCTGCTACGCCTGCGGTTTTGCCTGCCCATGATCGCCTCAACCTGTATCATATTTACCACCTCAAAATGTGAATTTATTTATGAACGAGCCC
>JANTFJ010000142.1 GCA_024763495.1 Desulfobulbaceae bacterium
TCGCGAGCGTTGAAACGGGCACATGGCGGCATCCCTGAAACGCTTACAGGCCGTGCCTTCTCAAAAGTCAAGGTGTGGTTTATTGATCGCTATCTGTTTTTATGGCAGTTCTTCAGGCGTAAGGCTCTAAAAAATCATCGACTATCCATTTATTATATGATTAACTTTAACAGGGAATTTGATTTATGATCCAAAATTTTTTAAACTGTTACAGTTACTTGTTCTGTTGTCATAATTTATTTTTTTAGAAGGGAAAAAATGCGTCTACTTACTATATCTTTGACTATTTTCTTTTTATCCTGTTCCCTGCTCCAGGCCGCGCTCCAGGGGAATACTCCCGGCTTCGCTAAAGGAAAAGAATTTTTTAAAACCGGCCATTACCAGGAGGCACTGGAACAATTAACCCGGGAATTCCATGATGACCCGGCCAACCCGGAAATAAACTTTTACCTGGGCCGAACCGCCTTTGAACTCAAAGATTATGAGGCTGCTCTCATGGCCTTTGAACGAATCCTGATTGTGGAACCAGGCAATATCAGGGTTCAACTCGAGATCGCCCGCTGTTACCTGCAATTACAATCCTATGGCGAGGCCCGGCGTATTTTTGAGAAAGCTCTGGCTGTCAATCCTCCTCCGGCAGTACAGAAAAATATAAAAATGCTGCTGTCGATAATTGATAAAGCTGAAAGAAAACATTCTTTTTCAGGCCTTATTTCAGTGGGCTTGAACTATGATGATAATGTTCGCGTTTCCCCCGGAACTCAAGTCATTGACAGTATAATCGGCGACATTATACTCACCGGCAGCGGGGCGGAAGAAGAAAGCGACGCTATTTATACGACAACCATGGCTCTTAACCATATTTACAATTTACCAGCCCGGCAATTCTCCTGGATAACGTCACCGACAATATATAATGCCTTTTATCAGGATGAGCATGATCTTGATATTAATTTTTTCGGACTGAGCACCGGCCTGGCCTGGCAGGGCGAAGAAATGATCTGGAAAAATCAGCTGCTGGCCAGCCATCTTGATCTGGGCTATGATCGTTATATGGAAGAATACGGCCTGGAGTCTGATTTGATTATTTTTCCCACCCCGGCTGTTATTCTTTCGCTGACCGGCAGAATCAGCAGGCGGGATTACTTCCAGGATTCCGACAAGGATTCGCTTAACACCCAGCTTAGCCTGCTGACCAGTATTACCAGCGGCAGACACCGGATAAGTCTCGACATGGGGCTGGAATATGAAAACAGTGATGGCCGGGTCAATCAGTATAATCGTTTTATCCTTGGGGCTCGCTATGATTACAGCTTCAGCTCAAAGCTTTCAGCTTATTTCAGCCTGAGAAATCACAACAGTAAATACCAGGGCCGGGAATTGATGTTTGCCGACAAAAGACATGACGATATCAGCTATTGCACTATTGGCCTGGCCCGGACTTTGTGGACGGATTCTAGCGGCGGCAAAAGCCTGACCCTGCAGATTAATCATACTTATACTGACGCTGATTCAAATATCGACCTCTACAGTTACAAGAAAAATGTTACTTACGCTACCCTGACTTTTCTTTTCTGATCCCTGGTACAGGAGGAAGTTTAAATTATGTGTTACCTCAAAAAACTTGTTTTATTTATTCCATTGATTTTTCTGCTTGGTTCCGGCCAGGCCGCCGCAGAGGGCAAAACAATCGGTTTTGTCGCCGCGGTACGGGGCAGGGTTGTGGCTGTTTCTTCGGCAACAGGTGAAAGATGCCTTGCCGTAAAGGATAAAATTTTTCTTGCCGACACGATTAAAACCGGGAGCAGAGGCCGTATCCAGCTTGTTTTTGACGATAATACAATTGTCAGTTTAGGCCGGGACAGCGAGCTGAACATAGCTGAATACGAGTGGAACTCCAAACAAAATAAAGGCAAGATAACCACCGGTATTACCAAGGGAATTTTTCGAATCATGGGCGGGGCGATTGCCAGAACCACCCCGGAAAAATTTAAAACCATAACTCCTTCCGCTACTATCGGAATCCGTGGTTCCATGTACGCGGGACAAATAAGGAATAAACAGTTATCCGTGGTTTTTCTTGGCGGCAGAGGAATTGAAGTAAGCAACCTGGCCGGTGCTGTGATTATTACAACCCCCGGATTCGGCACCAGAATTAAAAGTATAAGCCTGCCACCGGAAGAGCCGTCACAATTCAGTAAAGATGATATTGATGAAATTAATCCTGAAGTGGAAGCAGCGCCGGATGATGAGGCCGGGAGCGGTAACCGGGATGAGCTTCCAGCTGATGAAAATTACAGTGAAAATAATCCTGATAACCAGAATAATGAAGGTGAGATAGACAATATAATAACCGGCATTCAACAGACAACGGCAGAAATCAGCAATGACAGTGAACAGGACACCATCAATGAAAATTTAGATATCGTTCAGCAGCCTGTACCTGCCCCTGAGCCTTCCCCGCCTCCTGAAGATGATCAAAATCATGATGTCCAGGCCGTGACCATGCAGGGTACCCATATAGCGGTTCTCCTTGACGGAATGAATCCGGAAAACAGCAGGGTGTGGCAGGGTTCAGCCACCGCGTTATCTACTCCCAACGTAACCGGAACCGCTGCTACTGTTGCCGGCCAGGCTGACAGCACTGCCTTTACGGTAAACGGCACGGCTGGAACAAAAACATTTACCTGGGAAAATTCCGGGTCAGCCTATAATTCGTCATTGTCATACAATGGTGAAATCCAGGAAAACAACCAGAGCAGAGTTGTCAGCGACCTGTTGACCCCAGGCCAGGATGAAACCTTTACAAACATGGAGCTGTATTATGACCTGCCCGGCGTGTTTAACGGTACCATGCTGGTGGCCAACTCATTTTTTGAGGCTAAATTTTTGGGTGTTCCGGCTCCGCCGACACCGCCGACAGATGTCCTGGGCTACAATGGCCATTGCCTGGGAGGTTATGTGGACTATGGCCACAATCCAGCGGCTATTGACGCCTTTGCCCTTGATCAGGTGTACTTTGAGGCAAACTTTCATAACAATACTGTAGTCGGCATGTTGGCCAATCAGCAATATCCTCCTGAACTGACTGATGAAGTTTATCAAGTTTATTTTATGGGGCGGCTTAATGGTTCTCAGCTTACAGATGTTCGTTTTCTAGGTTCAGGCGGCACCCCTTTTAATAAAAATTATGTCAGCAATATTATTGCCTGGGATGTTTCGGCCTCCGGCCAGTTTTACGGGCCTGATTATCATGGTTTCAGCATGGTTGGCGATGGTCATTTTTATGATGTTCAATCCAGCCAGAGTAGTCCATCGGCTGATGTCTACCTGGCCCTGGGTGGAGAGCTGGATAATCATTTTATTTCTGTTGTTGATCCCGCTCCCCAGGGTAATCTTTCCTTCAGCGGCTTTGTTACCGGTATTGCCGATGATATGACCGCGCCGGATCAGAACAGAAGATTGTTCGTTTCCAGCGCGCCATGCGATTTTGTCTTTACCGTTAATCAGGATAACGGCGTAATTTCCGGATCTTTAAACGCCTGGGATTTAACTAATGATGTTAATGTGTTAAGTGATATTGAAATAGGTGGAGCCTTTGACTCTGCCTATGCCATGCATGACTGGTTTGTTGCCGGCCTGGGCTGTACAACAGGTTCCTGTGTGCAGACGGAAGATTCCCATGGCGGTCTGAAAGGTTATGGTAATTTTCTGGCCACTGCTGATCTGAGCGCTGAAAATCAAATTTCAGATCATGTCAGCTGGGGATATTGGGAAATATCCTACGATGACCCGAGAAATGGGCATCCGTATCATCTCCATGTCCCCAGCTCATTATGGGTTGCCGGTCAACAGACACCGGAAGATGACATCAAGGGGCTGATCAGTTCAAATTTCGTGGGTGTTTACAACGGCCAGGCCAGGGGGGTTCATCTGGACGGTACCAATGTCATGCACGAATTACCTGCCGGAGTCACTGCTTTAAATATTGATTTTGCCTCTGCCGCCCCGGTCAGCGGCTCAATCAATTTTCCGGGGGTAGTGAACCTGGCGGTAGACAGTTCATGTTCTTCGTTGACCACAGGTGGATTCAGTGCCGCATTCCAGGGGGCAACCGGTAATGGTCTGCAGGGCGCTTTTTTTGGCCCGGACGCGGCTGCAGTCGGCGGCAATTTTGATGCCGTGCAGGGCCCTGACCGTTATCTCGGTATTTTCCTGGGAGACCGGTAAGGCAACAATGCTGTCAGTTTTCAGGCCGTCGCCTTTTAAAATCGGCTGTCTCCTGGTACTGCTCGCCGCCCTGTTTTACCTCTCCTTTGCCGGCAACAAGCCTAAACTGCTGGCGGCATTTGATAACCGGCTGATTGATGCCATGTTTTCCTGGCGCGGCCCCTTGGACGATACCGGTCGGATTGTTATTGTTGATATCGATGACCGCAGTCTGCAGGATCTTGGACAGTGGCCGTGGCCTCGTAATCTGCTGGCCGGGCTTGCCGCGAAAATTAATGCCGGGGGCGCTAACTCCCTGGGATTTGATATGGTTTTCCCGGAAAAAGACCGGACTTCTCCCAGGGAACAGCTGAAAGAGTTTGCTGTCCTGTTTCCTGAATTTTTCACCGAAGATAAAATCAGGGAAATTCAAAAGCGGCCGGAGTTAAATAATGACCTGATCCTGGGCGATATTTTAGCCCAGACTCCCTCTGTGCTGGGTTATGCTTTCCGCTTCACCGATGACGGCATGAAAGACAGCAGTCAACAGCCTTTTCCTTCTGCCATAATCAAGACAGAGCCGGTTACTCCCTTTAAAAATATTAACTTTATGAAATCCTGTCGGGCCATAGTCAGTATCGAAGACGTGGCCATGGCCGACAGTGAAGGGTTTTTTAATGTTTTTCCTGATTATTCAGGAACAGTCCGCCAGGCTCCTCTATTTATTTCACAGGATGATATCCCCTATCCGTCCCTGGCTTTGGAAGTAGTCAGGGTCGGGCTGCGGGAAAAGGAGCTGGTTATTCATGTTGACAGCCGGATTGAGCAGGGACGGCAGGATGTTATCGGGGTCAGCGTGGCCGGCAGACCCATTCCTACTGATGACCAGGGTCAGATAACCATCAATTTTCGCGGCCCGAGTCATACCTTTACCTATATTTCAGCAGTTGATATTATCAATAATGAAAAAATCAGCCTTTTAAAGGACAAATTTGTCATGATTGGAACCTCGGCCAAGGCGCTTGCCGACCTGCGGGCAACTCCTTTTGCCGCCGTCTTTCCCGGTATTGAGATTCAAGCCACTATTGTTGACAATATTCTGGCTGAAGATCCTCTTGTTCACGATACCTACAGCGAAATAGGCATGACTTTTACCCTGGTGATAGTCGGGGGACTTTTCCTTACTATCCTGCTGGCATTCAGCACCCCGCTGGCTGGAGGACTGGGTGGTATTCTTCTTATCCTGACAATAATTACCGGTAATTATTATTTCTTTTTTCTCCATAACAAGGTACTGGGGCTTACCTATCCCCTGGTCAGTAATTTTGTCATTTTTCTGGTTGTAACCCTGTTTAATTATTTTTTCGAAGGCCGGAAAAAACGTTTTCTCCATAACGCCTTTGCCCATTATGTCCCACCGGCTGTGGTTGATAAAATCGTCCAGAGCCCGTCCGACCTGGCCTTAACCGGCGAGGTAAAGATAATGACTGTGTTTTTCAGCGACATAAGAGATTTTACCTCTATTTCCGAACAACTTGATCCTGATCAGCTTTCGACTCTCATGAACGAATATCTTACTATCATGAGTGATATTGTTCTCGCTAATAACGGCACAGTGGACAAGTTTATCGGCGACGCGATTATGGCTATGTGGGGCGCTCCCCTTAACGATGAAGAGCACGCGGCCAATGCGGTGCGGGCCTCGTTACGGATGATGGCAATCTTGAAGGAACTGCAGCTAAGCTGGAAAAAGCGAAACCTGCCAATGGTAGACATCGGCATTGGTTTAAACAGCGGAGAAATGCGGGTCGGGAACTTCGGCAGCACCCAGCGTTTTGATTATACGGTTATCGGCGATAATGTTAACCTGGCTTCCCGCCTGGAAGGATTAAATAAAACCTATGGAACCAATGTGCTTATTTCGGCCGCGACCCGGCAGGAACTGGGCGAAAAATTTATCTGTCGGCCTATTGATATTGTCCGGGTTAAAGGCAAAGAAAAGCCGGTGAAAATTTACGAGCCCCTGGTTGAGGGCAGGGGAGAGGCATCAGTGGAAAACGATCTCTTCGAACAGGCCTTTCATCATTATCAGGCTCGACGTTTTGTTGAGGCAAAAACAATCTTGATCCGCTTGCAGCGGGAAAATCCATCCAGGCTTTATGACCTGTATCTTCAACGGGTAACAGGCCTTATTGCCGACCCGCCTCCGCCTGACTGGGACGGAGTCTGTACCTTTAAGACAAAGTAAATGTAGATAGCGCGTAACTGCTTACAGGGCACAGAATCTTCGTAGTCTCGCCGGCTCGCTTACCTCCGCCATCAGCCCGGCTTAGGTATGACTATGGCGACATCCTATAATTGTAAGCGCTCCATGAACACCACCCTGCACCCGTTTAAACGCCGCGATATACCTGATGTATTATCGCGAGCGTTGAAACGGGCACATGGCGGCA
>JANTFJ010000143.1 GCA_024763495.1 Desulfobulbaceae bacterium
GCAGTGCTACGTTGAGGATTTTGTCAGTGAAGAGCGATCAAAGATATGTTGCAGTTGCGCCTCAAAATGTGAAGTTATTTCTGATCGTGCCCTAAGGCACTGGTAAACGCTTACAGGACTGAAGGTTATCGTAAATTTGGTGCCCTGGTGAACGGTTACGTAATCTCCGGTATGGTTATTGAAATCAAAAATAAACCAGAACAATCCATGAATTCTCTCATTCCCCGAAAAATACAATGGTTGATCCTTTTGGCGCTGTTGGCAACTCTATACCGTGACGTGTTGCTGAATTGGGGGATTGATCTCTGGAATGACGACAACTACTCCCACGGTATGTTGATCCCCTTTATCTCTCTTTATTTTATCCGAAGCCGCCTGGATGAACTCAAACAGGCTTTGTCCAGGCCAAATTTCCTGGGTCTCGTTGTTGTCTTAAGCGGATTGGCTCTGTTTATTCTCGGCAACATCGGCGGCGAAATATTTTCAAAACGTATTTCTCTGATCCTGGTTATTTACGGACTTATTCTTTTTCTGGAGGGAAAAGAAGTTGCCGCGATATTACGTTTTCCGGTAGGTATTTTGTTCTTTGCGGTTCCGTTACCCTATATTCTTTACAATGCGATAGCTTTTCCCTTGAAATTAATCGCTACTCGTTTTGCTGTTCTATTGCTGAATATTTACGGTATGCCGGTCTTTCATGAAGGCAATATCATCCATCTGCCCCACAGCACCCTGGAAGTAGTTGACGCCTGTAGCGGCATCCGGTCACTTATGACCTTGATCACCCTGGCCTTTTTTCTGGCCTGCATGATGCACAAAAATTTTTTTCGCCGCCTGCTTGTTGTGTTGCTGGCTATTCCGGTGGCAGTGCTGGTTAATGCCTTCAGAGTCGCCCTGAATGGCGTTATGACAAAATACTATCCTGATTTCATTAATGGTTTCTGGCATGAATTTTCCGGCTGGCTGCTTTTTATTACTTCTTTTATTTTGTTGTGGCTGCTCTCCTATCTTTTAAAGGAGAGAAAAAAAGATAACTGTGGAAAGGGATATCCACTTGACTCGCCTAAGCAATATACATGGTAGGTTTGGTTAAGTCGACGCACTGCGATAAATTTTGTTAGGTTCGCTAATTTTCGAGATATCTCCATATGTTGAGGTATTCCGAAACCAGGCAAACCTAACAAAAGCAGTGCATGTTAACCGCTTAACCCAACCTACAATAGACTATCTTTTAAAGGAGAGAAAAAATAATTGTGGAAAAACATGAAACATTTTATTGTTGCTGTTATTCTTCTTATAATTACAGGCATATATGTCAACTTTCTCGGCACTGTCCACCAAATTTCACCCCTGCGACCGATCAGTGATTTTCCCAACCAGCTGGGATCTTTTACTCGCGTTGGAGAAGACCAGACATTCAGTGATGATGTTATGGCCAGTCTCGGGGTAGATCATTACATTATGCGGCAATACCGGGATAAGAATGGCTATCAACTTGGTCTTTATATCGGCTTTTATGAGTCGCAGACAGAGGGACAGATAATTCATTCGCCCAAGCATTGTATGCCTGGTAGTGGCTGGAATACCCTGGAATCAAAAGAAATTACCATTACAGTACCCGACTCTCCATATCCCAAAGTTAAAATTAACGAAATGGTTCTACAGAAAGATGTGGAAAAACAGCTGGTTTTTTACTGGTATCATGGTCGGGGAAGAGTAGTTGCCAATGAGTACCTGGATCGATTTTATATGATTGTTGACTCTCTGATAAAAAAACGATCAGATGGCGCTTTAATTCGTATTACCGGGTCTGGCGATGATTTGAATAGAGATGAAAAAAAGCAGCGCCAGTTTGCCCAGGCAATATTGAAAAATATTGATGCTTATTTGCCATAGTGCTCACTCAAAAAATAAAGAAAATAATAGTTATACTTCCGGCATCAATATGAATCCAAGGCAAGAAACCAACAACATAACAAACTATTTAACCATTGATGTTGAAGACTATTTCCAGGTCGCCGCCTTTGAAGATATTATCCAGCCGAGCAGCTGGAATTCTCTGGAATTCCGGGTGGAAAGTAACACCGACCGTATTCTTGACATTTTGGCCCAACGCCAGGTTAAAGCTACTTTCTTTGTCGTTGGCTGGGTTGCCGACAAATGCCCGGCACTGGTAAAAAAAATCGCCTCATCCGGCCATGAAGTAGGCTGCCACAGCTACTGGCATAGAAAAATTTACGATCTTACCCCGGAACAATTCAGGGCAGACACTCTGCAGGCAAAAGACGTTCTCGAGAATATTCTCGGTAGAAAAATAAATGGCTATCGGGCGCCAAGTTATTCCATTACAAAAAAATCTTTGTGGGCCCTTGATATACTTGAAGAACTGGGCTTTACCTACGATTCCAGCATCTTCCCCATCTATCATGATAATTACGGTATTCCCGATGCCCCACGTTTTGAATATAAATTATCGAACCATGATATGATTGAATACCCGATTTCCACCTCGCTTATCCTGGATCGGAAAATCCCTGTTGCCGGAGGTGGCTATTTCCGTCTTTTCCCCTATTGGTTCACCAAAATAGCTTTAAATAGAATTAACAATAGAGAACACCAGCCATTTATCTTCTATCTTCATCCTTGGGAAGTTGATCCAGGGCAACAACAGACTCATATATGCCGAATTACGAAGAGATCACAAATCTATTAGAAAAATTAGATGTTATAAACGAAAATTTCCAGCGATTAAAGAAGCAAGAAAGCGATCTTTCTATTAAACTAATTGCGGTAATTTATAAAAAAATAAAACCAGTCTATTACACATGGCGGCCCAAGATTAATGAACAAGCGTTTTGTGTAGATTTCCTCGAACGAACTTATTTTCGTGTTAAGGTGATAAGTATTGATGGCTATTATGTCCGACTACAAGGTATTTCATCGAATAACACAGCATATTACAACGCACAACTAGACGATTCTCTTGAAGAAATCGAAATACCGGTGTTTATTATACCACATGCATTATTTAATGAAATGGATGCAGAGTTTACGTTAAAAGAAATTTACTGTTAACTGAAATAATCAAAATCAAACAACCAAACCATCCATGAAATTCCCTTACGGCAACAGTGATTTTTACACAATAAGAAAACGCAATCTTTTTTTCCAGGATAACACTAAACACATCCTGACGATGGAAGAAATGGGAGACTACCTCCTCTTTCTGCGCCCCCGGCGCTTCGGCAAGTCCCTCTGGCTGTCCATCCTGATGAATTATTACGATCTGCGCCGTAAAGATGATTTTGACATGCTTTTCGGGAATTTGGATATTGATCGTAATCCTACGGAGAACCGTAACCGCTATTTTGTCATGCGCTGGGATTTTTCTTCTGTGCGCACTTCGGGTGACAGTGAACAGATAACAAAATCACTGTTTTCTCATATTAACAGTGTTATTAATGGCTTTATGCTGGATTATGAAGAGTACCTGCCACAAGGCCGAAGCATTTCGTTTAATGATGACGCTATAAGAACATTTGCCAACCTTTTGGCTCTGACCCGCAACACCGGCCACCCCTTTTATCTATTCATCGATGAATACGACAATTTCACCCACCGGGTGCTGGCCGGTAGTGGTGAAACGGATTATAAAACCCTGGTCGGCAGTGAGGGACTGCTGAAATACATCTTCACGGATCTTAAATCCTGCACATCAGGCCAGGGACTGGAACGAATATTTGCCACCGGTGTTACTCCGGTGGTGATGAGCGATATCTCCAGCGGCGCAAATATACTGGCCAACATCTCCCTTGATGCCGATGTTGCAGACCTCTGCGGCTTTACCGGTCAAGACGTTAACAATATTATCAAAACTATTTGTAAAGAATGCGGCCACAGTGAAGGTATAGGCAGGGAGGCCATGGCAGTCATGCAAACCTGGTATAATGGCTACCGCTTCAATATCGCCCAGCCGGAAAAGGTGTATAATCCAACACTCTGTCTCTATTTTCTCAAAACATTTCAACGCCGGTGTGAATATCCGGATGACATGCTTGATGCCAATCTCGCCCCTGACGAGGATAAACTTGAATATCTGTTGACTGTACCCGGTGGCAAAAATTTACTGTGGCAGCTGATTGAGGAAAAACAAATTACACTCTCCCGCATAGAAAACAAATTTGGTCTGAAGGCCATGCTCTCATCAGCCACCAAAGACAGCCGCTTTCTGGCCTCATTTCTTTGGTACAGCGGGGTTGTCAGTCTGGCCGACGATTCAATCAAAAACAAACTGCAACTGACCGTACCCAATCTGGTTATCAAACGGCTCTATGCCGAGCAGGCCCAGCTGGAACTGCTGCCGGAACCACAACATCGCGACCAGGTAGGCGAATTCACCCAGCTTCTCTTTGAAAAAGCCGACTTCGCCCCTATAGCCAAATTCATCGAAGACACCCTCTTCCCCATCTTCAGCAACCGAGACCTGATTAACACCACCGAAACCACCATTAAAGCCATTTTCGCCACCACCCTTTTTAATGATGCCCTCTATATCATGGAATCGGAACGGGAATACCGCAAAGGCTATCCCGATCTGGTCATGGTGGTACGCCCGGACATCAGGCCGGTGCAGGATATTATCGATATTGTCATTGAATTCAAATACCTGAAACTGGCTGATATCGGCAAAAGCCATAACGAACTGGCTGATATGGATGAAGCTGAGCTGCTCAAACTGCCAAAGGTAGCCAAGCAACTAAAGCAAGGTACATATCAGGTAAAACGATACGCCGAAACCCTCAAGCCGGAACTAAAAATATTGGCTCCCAACTTTAATCCGCATTTATGGGTGGTAGTTGCCCTGGGCTTTTCCCGCCTTGTCTGGCGCAAGGTGGAGAATTAAACAAAAAACGTACACTTTTCTGTTGCTCACCTTTTAAATTCCCACTTGCCCTAAATCTTTCTGCCTATTAAAGTTAAAACAACTTATTATGAAAGTACACTTCGAACATAGTTAGTTCACGGCCCGGAACCTTCATTCTTCGTTGTGACCTTTTCGGGTCATGAAAATTATTCTGCGCATATAAAAACCTACGGAACAGGGGCTTCAGCCCCTGCATAAACGTGGCAGCAGTGAAACGGAGAATTGCATGAAATAAAGCCCCTGTTCCTGGAAATCTTGATAAACTAACATGCCGATGCAATACAATGAATCCACAACTCAACAAACTTCCCAAAATCCTGGGCAAATTCCCCGAAATTAAGGCCGCGTATATTTTTGGGTCAGTGGCAACCGGCAAAGCAAGAAAGGATAGCGATCTTGACTTGGGAATAATCCCCCGTTCAGCCGACATACACAAACAACGCCTGGATATTCTCTATGAATTGACTAAGGCAGGATTCGATAATGTCGACCTGGTTTTTCTGGATACGGATGATATCGTTTTGAAATATGAAGTTATTCGCCCCAACAAACTCGTCTATCAAGCTGCCGATTTTGACCGAGGGGCAACATATTCGTTGATCGTGCGTCAGTATCTTGATTTTCTCCCCTATCTTAAAACACAGCGCCAGGCTTATAAAAGGAAGATACTCTATGGTAAGACAGGAAGTTATCAGCAAACGCCTCAGAAAACTTGACGAATACCTGGCAATATTATCCAAACTTCGCCGCTACTCTTTTGCCGAGTTTATTGATGATCCAGAGCATTATGGATGCGCGGAACGTTTTCTGCAATTATCCCTGGAAGCAATTGCAGATATCGGCAACCATATTATTTCCGACCTTGAGCTTGGCGAGGTCAGCTGGCACCGGGATATCCCGGCAATTTTGGAAAAGAATGGATATATCTCCCGGCAAATGGAGGAAAAATGGATCCGCATGATTGGTTTCAGAAATATTCTGGTTCATGATTATCTCGACATTGATCGTCGTGCGGTTTTCGATGTGCTGCAGAACAATCTCGAAGATTTTGAGGAAATAAAAAAGTCCTTCGCGAATTTTTTGTAATTTCCACAGAATCGGCATAAGCATTGATTCATCATCTGTGAAATAAGATTAAATGCGCAAAATTCGACAAAAAAGTTGCAAACTTGCTGACCGGCTTTTAACTTTAGGCTGGGATATCCTGCTGAAAGATAAAATCTTGCGGATTCATATTCAAACTATTATAGTTTGAATATGAATAAATTTATAGACCGTCGGAAAGTTTTATAGTTTGGCAGGGGGAGTGCCACGTTATCTCGAACTTCTGCGTACTTATCATAATTTTTCCTCCGCATTGCAGGAACTTGTCCTAAGCAATACCGGCTTGCTCTACCATGAAGCAAGATATCTACTCCATGAAGAAATTTCATCCCCCAACACCTGCTGGTCAATTCTTCAGACTCTTGGCAATGGCACAGGACGTATTTCTGAGATTGGCAGAAAACTCCGCCTGCCGGCAAACCAGCTGACCCATTATATCGAACTTTTAAGAGATCTTTTTTTGATATACAGGGAAGTGCCGGTGCTTGAAAAAAATCCGGATCGTTCAAAAAAAGGATTTTACCAGGTTGCCGACCCTTTTTTGCGACTATGGTTCGGCAGTATATACCCTTATGACAGCTTTCTCGAATTCGGCCAGACCGAACTGATCATGGAG
>JANTFJ010000144.1 GCA_024763495.1 Desulfobulbaceae bacterium
GGGTGCCGTAGATTTTTGTGATCAGACTGGCGCAGCATACTGGTGCTATGTAAGACAGGCTGATCGCGGAAATATGCGGTGCCCTGTGAGCAGTTACCTTTTTCTAATAATAATTTCTATACTGCATTCCGCCACCGGTGTTCGAGTCTGATCAACCTGTTCAGCAACCCAGGCATCTCTATAAAAATCACGAATCAATTCAATTTTTTCCACATCAACCTGACCGGCAAAAGTCCGTAACAAATCCAGTATATTAATGGACTTATCAGACCAGCTTTTCTCTTTCATAATGGCAAAAGTCCATTTGTGATCCCGGTTGAACCTGCTCGGCCAGTTCCCTAATTCATAAAGATCTTCCTCAGGCACGGTGATAATTAAAAAACCGCCGGGCTTGACTATTCGTATCCAGTTTTCCAGGGTAGCGGGCACATCAACCATGTGCTCCAGGCAATGACTGGCGTGAAGGAAATCATAATAGTCATTCTCCACGCCTGACATTAACTGGGCATCACCATCTTCTAAATCCCAGGTACGGCAGGAGGCCATCAGGGGAAAAATTCCGGCATACTGGCCCAGTGGATCAGGTTTCCCGCCCACATCAATGCCATGGCCGACAAAATAACGATTATGAAAAGCGCCGATCGCGAACCTTCTTTTTGCGGCTTTACTTTGTTCCCACACGCTATGACTCCAAGGTAACAGTTTTATCTTTCCTGCGGAACACGACCACGCAGAATCGTCCCTGGTTCACCTCCTGCAAGGCCGGATTCAGGCGTGAGCCTACTGTTCGAGAAAGATCTTTGCCGGTTAATTCTATTTTTACATTCGGCAATTCCGGCGGACGAATAACTAATGACATCATTTCCCCTGCAGCCTTGACAAATCCATCCCAATCCAGGGACGAGACGCCTCTCCAGACCATTTCAGCCCCAATTCTTTCGCAAAAAATATCCAGGCGCTCAAGCTGCCAGCTCGGACCCGGCCAGAAAAAAGCTGCTTTACCGGCCAGGTCAGCTACATTACTTTCCAGGCTGTTTCGATTCAAGCTGACAGCAATGAGATATCCATCTCTTTTCAACGACTTGATAATATTTAAAAAAATACCGAAGGGATTCTGGACAATATCAAGCACCGCCGGCACAAAAACACAGTCAAAGGCTTTGTCTGCCAGCTTCATATTTTCGGCAATAACTTCCCTGTGGCTGCACAACTCACTTTCCAGCGACCACCAGCTATCCAACTCTTTAATACCTGTTGCTATAAACAGGCTGGAGCCATACCGATAAAGGGCAAGCAATTCTCGCAGGCAGCTACATTCCTCCAGTGTCGGGGAGACAAGAACATCTGCCGGCCACTCATAATCCCTGCCGCCATCTTCATTTCGGAAAAAATCCGCCCCGCAATTCCGGCACCTGTAACGATAGATCCCCTGCTGCCTGTCACACATCCTGTGACAATCATTTTCACCGCATACAGGACAGGTACAGGGAGGACAGTAACGCTTTTCCAATTTAGAAGCCTGTTCCAATGCCTTAGCAACATTCCGGGGATCAAGCACGTCCCAGCATGGCGGGAAATTACGAATAAATTTGTCACGATAATGCTGATAAACAGCATCAATCCGGGCGTCTACATCAGTAGAATGATCTATATCCCGAAGATCTGTAACCACTTGGTCTAAAAGCATTTCCTTATCAACCGCTTCATCACAGGCATAGCCGAAATCCAGACAGACAGTTTCTCGTCCCTTAATTTCTCCTTTTACATAACACGACCCCTTTGACTGGCCGCAGGGAGCGGTGCATCTCTTCCCTTTGTATGCGAGTTGAATTCCGACTACTGTCGGACTATAACAAATACGATTATCCTTATTTATACTGTTAAATATCCCAACCGTTGGTAAACGAAGAGCGCCGCCGATATGGACGGCAGAGGTATCAACGCTTATAACAGCATCCATGCCAGACAATAAACTCAAATATTCGACAAAACCTGTTGAGACGGGAGACAGATCAATGACCGATCCCATCAAATTATTCTCCTGCAAAAACAACCGGGAATCACGATGAGGGGGCATAATGAGAACAGGCTGATATTCTGGAACAAGAAGCTGAAACAACTCAACAGCCTTAAAATCAGGCAGGGTTCGTATCCGGGCGCTGCTGAATATAACCGCGACCAGTTTTCGTTTTCCTGACTGCCTGCGTGCCCGATCAAGAGCTACTGTCACTATCGGATTCTGCTTCCGGGCCAGCCGCAAAACAGGCTCTTTGTCCCGGGAGGGAACAGCATCAGGGGAAATTCCCATACGTTCCAAAACAAAATCAGTCATATGAGAAGTTTTAAATGTTGGGGAGTGCAGCATACTACTAAAATCAACCTGGGCATCATACTGGACGTAATCAGCTATGCTGACAGGTAAAGCCTTAACCTGAACGTGGGGTATCCCCCGCAATACGGCCCTGGTTCGTGAAGGAAAAAACGAAAAAACATCAAGGACAACATCATTACAAATAGTTTTTCTCAACTTCCCGGCCAGAACTTCCAGGGCGGCACTGAACATAATACCATCACCTAAGCCTCCACCGCCGCCATTAAAAAGAGCAACACGAAACGTAGTCCCGGTAAAATTCATATGCTGCCCCCATATATCACACACAGATTCAGGCCAGCCGGGAATTATCCGCATAGCTTCCTGATTTAGAGTAACAGGAGGCAAAACCCCTTGTTTCTGACAATAATTCTCTGCATCTCTAAAAGTTTCATCCAGCAAAAGATAAACTCTTTTGAGATCCGGACTACCGGCCTGGTTAGTAGCATCATCCGGGGTATAAGCATCGAGGCGAAAGCTGTCACCATCATCATTTCTGACAGTTATGGTCTGAGGGAAATAGGCGGCAATCATTATCAGGCACCACAATAATTTTTGTAACTATTCAGCAAGGGCAACAACTTACTCTTAACTCTGAACTGTTATTATTTTGTAACTGCTCACAGGGCACCGAATCTTCCAGACATCAGCCCGGCTTAGGTATGACTAATACGTGGCACCTGACTGATGACGAAAATTTCCGGCACTATGTAAACAGTTACAGTTCGATGTTTTTCACGAATATGAGTTTTAAGGCGTAAGTAGTTACATTATTTTTTAAATTACGACACCACTTCAAGAGAAAATATTCCCAAAAAGTAACTGCTCACAGGGCACCGCATATTTCCGCGATCAGCCTGTCTTACATAGCACCAGTATGCTGCGCCAGTCTGATCACAAAAATCTACGACACCCTGCAGGTAAGCGACCGGAGGGAGACTCCGAGCAGTTACAAATACTGAGGTTTGCACTCATTAGGCGCTTACCCCATGAGTAGTTACCCCAAAAAAATAGCTAAGACTCAGGATGCAGTTTTTTTAACAGCGAGACGATACCGGGCGGCTGACCTGACAGAAAGAAAAGCAACAGAACCGACACCGGTCATTTTACAAAACAGGCAAATATTGCCCGCAAGAGAATCTCTGAGACACATATCGACAACAAAGCTTAAAAGCTAAAGTAAACTTTACGTTTAACTTTATCAAGCAAGTTATATACCATTAACCCGACAAGCAAAAAAAATATACTTCCAGACAATAGTACCCCGAAAATGCAATCAGAATAAGGCACACTGTTTCAATCTGTTACAAAAAAGTAAAGCAAGGCATTTTTCAAAAAAATTATTACCGCAAAAAGACTTTTTGCCACAATAATATAAAAATAAAAACGTGAATTGCTGCCATATTAATGACAGTATAAGGAAAAAATGACAGATGGAAACGGCAATGACAAATTTCTCTTAAGAGTTAGGACTCAGGGTATAAATGAAGCAAATTACCTGACAATATAAAGTTAATTGAGGGCAAAGCCGACAGGAATTATAAAACACCAGAGCTTACAAGTCCAAAAGAGATGGCCATAAGAAAGAGTACCGGCAGGGGACGAGAGGTTGAGGGATAGTTAAAATCGAAAAGATAAAGAGTAAGCATGCCCGTACCCAGACCAATAAAGGGCAGAATAATCAGGGAGTGCATAGCGGCCCAGAGATTTTCGCCCATGGTCGACGAGCAGAAAAGCGCAAAGAGTGCTATAGCGGTCAACAGAAACAGGCTCAACTCCATGAGCAGCTGGGCCAGAAGCCGCATCAAGGAAAATAAACCCAAACGCTCCATGAGCAGACTGGAGAGGACAAATATCACTCCGCCGGCAAATACCTGCCCAAACACCATAAGATGATCTCCAGCCATATAGCTGACCAGCTGCCGATATAAAACAGCCATATCAACATTATAGGCTATGGCAAGACCGAAGCTGATACCAAGTATGAAAAGATGTATCCACATAGAACATCCTCAGCAAAGGCCTGATCGTAAATGGTCCAGGCCAACATGAATGATAAAACCGAGCCCACAAAAAAATCAGGCAAGAAACCCCACCGCCCTGTCCAGTTTATGAAGAAAGGCAAAACCATTACCCTCTTCCTCCAGGCGAGCGCCATCCACTACTGCTGTAAAAACGGCATCAGTCTGCTCCGGCTTAGTGATAATAAGGACGACCTCTTTTTCCGGCTTGATAAAGCGACCCATTATTCCTAATTTTTCTCGCACGCCGCGCCCTCTGCCATAATAGATGGTTGCTCCTTCAGCCCCGGCCGCAATGGCTTTATCCACTACCTTATCAGCCCATCCCCGCTGAACGATACAGGTAATCAAATTCGGTTTTTCACTGCTCATATTCTCCACCTCAACCTTTGCCTCTTCTCAGAGACACATCTGAACCCGGTTCCCTGCTGTCTCACACACAGGTAACTTACCACCGGAACAGATCAAAAATTCAGAAGCACTCCATGAATATCACCCTGCACACGCTTCATCCCTGCGATATACCGATGTATTATCGCAGGGATGAAGCGCGTACATGGCGGCATCCCTGAATCCCTGACAGTTATAAGGGTGTCGCCGCCCGGGTGTACTTTATTGATTGCTGTCAAAAATTCTGTCCTATTGTTCAAATAAAGTCGCCTTATTGCGATAAACCGTAACTACTCACAGGGTAAGCACCTTATATCCGCTAACCACCGTATTTGTAACTGCTTACAGGGTGCCGTAGATTTTCGTGATCAGGTCGGCCAGCGTATTAGTCATACGTAAGCCGGACTGATCGCGGAGATATGCGGTACCCTGTGAGTAGTTACAATAAAACAAGGAATTGATCAGCGCCACCGGTTGTAGACAGCGGCCGGCAGGATAATCCCATTTTAATATCAAAAAAACTCTTATCAATATGCCCCTGAAAGGACAGGGTAATCTTCACCTATCATTCCATTATTTTAGATTAATAGCCACCTTTCTAATTGTCAATAACAATTCCACAAGGTTGATTTGTTCTAATTTTTAACCGTTCATCAGAGAAGCAAATCTTCGTAAAACTCAGGCCTGTAAAAGTTTACCGGTGCTTCAGATTCCGAATCGAAGTTTATGCCCTGTTTTTAAGGGTGCTTACCTGTTCATTAGGGCCTGCGCCGCATTCTGGTGCTATGTAAGCAGGTCAAAATGGACGAATATGAGGTGCTGGTGAACGCTTACCAACAAAGTACACCCGGCAAACGACAACACCATAACTTTATGGGATTCAGGGACACCCCTTGCGCGTGCTCCACACCCTGCGATAATACAACTGTATATCACATAAAAGGCGATGCCTTTTCCCGGCAATCGACAAAGATCTTCAATTTCCCTGAAAAAATCCGCTGAAGACCACATTTCTCGGCGGACATTTTTATTCTTGCTCCTCCTGTGTTATATTAATTTGAAATATAACTGCTCACAGGGCACTGAACGGAGTCTACGCTTACCTTTTCCGCAGACCACCCGGCTTACGTCTGACTAATACGCCGCGCCGGACTGATCGCGGAAAAATCTGGTGCCCTGTGAGCAGTTACAGCCACAATGGTTGTGGCTGTAACTGCTCAGATGTGCTTTAGCTGTGCGTGATAAGGCTGGCGCAGCATACTAATACTATGTAAGACAGACTTATCGCGTGCAGATGAAATGCATCTGAATAGTTACAAATAAATTAAGTGAGCCCTAACTATCTGAATTCAATTTAATATTAACAATGAGCAAACAGCAACAGCCAAGGCCGAACTGCTACCAATGCTGCCACTTCTACATTACTCATGAACCGAAACATCCCTATGGCTGCCGGGCCATGAATTTTAAATCCAGACAGAATCCAGCTCTGGTCGTCCAATCAAATTCCGGAATACCCTGCCAGATGTTTTCAGCAAAGGAACAATAATCCTGCAAGGCTGTTATGCTTTTCAGCACATTATCGACACTCATCCACGGCAAGCATTGTAAGCGCTCCATGAGCACCATCTGGCACGCGCTTCAACCCTGTGAAATACCGATGTATTATCCGCTGAGCGATGAAAAAAGCTTTTCTAAATGTTCAAATTGCGGCTTAGAATGTGAAGTTATTTTTGAGCGAGCCCTGAGGCACTGGAGAACGCTTACGGCCATTGTCTAAACAATTTTTTGTTTTGATTTTTGGTAACTTCTCCATATGTGGTGGTGGCACCCAACCGTAGGTCTGCTAAAATTTG
>JANTFJ010000145.1 GCA_024763495.1 Desulfobulbaceae bacterium
GTGCCCCGGATTTGTTCGTTTCGGCGTGTTCACTATAGTATACTATGTGAATCACGCCTAAACGGGCGAAGGTGGGGTGCTAGCCGAACATTTACATTATGGCGCTTAGTCTGTGAGTGGTTTAACAGGAGACTAACTCAGCAAAAGAACAAAAGGTTGATCCATGAAAACTTTGTCAAGCCGTCTTATATTAATGTTTGTTAATCTCTGTCTTTTTTCATTTTTGTTCACCGGCTGCCAATCGGTTTATTATAATGCCATGGAAAAAGTCGGCTATCACAAAAGAGATATCCTGACGGATCGAATTACCGATGCCAGGGACTCCCAGGAGGAAGCCAAGGAACAGTTCAAGTCGGCCCTGGAACGGTTCAGTTCAGTAATACATTTTGATGGCGGGAATTTACAGGAAAAGTATGACACCTTGAATCATGAATTCAAGGATTGTGAAGCACGGGCTGAAGAGGTAAGCGATCGCATCAGCTCGGTTGAGGATGTCTCCGGCGCATTGTTTGAGGAATGGGAAGATGAGTTATCACAATACAACAGCGCCAGCCTGCGTCGATCCAGTGAACAAAAACTGAACAAAACGCGGCGGCAATACAACAAGCTGATCAAGGCCATGAAACGGGCGGAAAAAAAGATTGCGCCGGTTCTTTCGACCTTTCGTGATCAGGTTCTCTACCTGAAGCACAACCTTAACGCTCAGGCCGTTTCTTCACTGCGCAATGAGCTCTCCATGATTGAGGCTGATGTTTCCGTGCTGGTCAGGGAAATGGAATCGTCTATTCAGGAAGCTGATACATTTATTAATGCCATGGCCCGGCAATAATGCCTTGAGACCTGCACCTGCTAACGCATGGCTGAATCAAATTGTTTCCAGCAACCCCAGTACATAAAAATGCGAGTTGTGCTTCCCGGTACTTTCGGGTATTTTCACGGTAAAAACATGAGAAAACAATCCGTGTTTATTTCGAAATGGGTTAACTGCTCACGGGGCATCTCTCGCAAGCTCGCTTACCAGTCCGCAATCAGCCCGGCTTACGTAAGCGCTCCATGAACACCACCCTGCACGCGCTTCAACCCTGTGATATTGTGCTACTCGAGCACGCCTGAATGGACGAAGATGAGGTACAGCTGAATAGTTACTGAGTAGTTACCGAACTGGTTATGCGGTGTTGCAAGGCTCGTTGGCCGGTTCTGATATTTTCAACCTTGTTTTAACCAGCAGCAGCCCCCCGCCGACAATAAGTCCACCCCCAAGCCAGACCAGAAAATGGGGATTTTCATCCCAGAATATATACCCGTAAATTACCGAAAGGACAATGGATGAATAACTGGCCGCCGCCACTGCTGGAGCTCGGTCGCAGCGATAGGCCATGGTTATCAGAATCTGGCCGAGACTGGCAAAAAAACTGATACCGCAGATTAGCGGCCATTGCTGCCAGGCAATGGACGTCCAGCCGGACATGCACCAAATGCCGGCGGCCAGACCGGTTAAAAGCAGAAAATTAAAAACAATGGTGGACGGATCATCAGTACGGTTGAGGCGGCGAACCATCATGTGGGCGCAGGCCCCGGCAAAGGCGGCAGCCAGGACGGCCCAGGCAGCCAAAGGCCATTGATCCAGAGCCGGTTTCATTATAAGGGCAACTCCGCCAAGTCCGGTGGCAATGGCCAGCCAGGCGGCACGCGGTGTTTTTTCGCCCAGCACCAGGGGCGCGAGCAGGGCAATAAACAGGGGTTGAATCTTACCGAGGAAGATACAATCAGCCAGTCCCATGTGGGTCAGACTGTAATAAAAGCCAATCATGGCTGAAAGCCCAAACAGGGAACGGAGAAGAATAATTCCCCGGGCTTTGACAATCAGGGGTCTACTCTGGTAGATAAGGTAAACCGTAAAAAACGGCACGGCCAGCATACAGCGCAGGAAAATAAGTTCATGGATAGGTACATGGCTCATACTCTTGACCAGTGCGGCCATGGTAGCAAAGGAGGCCGAGGCCAGCATCATGCAAATTACACCCATCAGTAGTCGTAAACCAGAGTACAGAAGACAGAAATCAGCTCGTCCGGCACCTGTTCTCTGCCGGCAAAACAACAAATTGACGCGGCAGGAAAAATGACTGAAATAAGTGACGCGGAACTGCTCAGAACCATTGGTGAATTCATAGAATTAGGCCATGTGGAAAACATTGTGGCCATGTTTAAACAGGAACCTGATTATTACCGTTTTACCGGCGAACTGCTCCGGGATGAACGGTTCATGGTAAGAATGGGCGTGGTTATCCTTTTTGAAGAACTGGCCACTGTCCGCCCCGATGACATCAGGCTGGCCATCCCCTTTCTCCTGCCCCTGCTCACGGAAGAAGCCGCCTACATCCGGGGCGAGGCCGTTACCGTGCTGGGTATCATCGGTACTGCTGAGGCCCTGCACGCCATCAAACCGCTGCTCAACGACCCGGAACCCCAGATTGTCGAATTGGCCGGGGAAATTTTAAACTGAAACCAGGCCTGATTACCGCGACTCTTCATATGGGAGAACTCTTACCTGGGAGGCTGTCCGAGAATAGGCATTTTTCTCAAATCAGGTAATAAGCGAGGTACGATACTCCGCAGAAAGGGCATTCTCGGACAGCCTCCTAGTTTTCTTCCTGCCAGTCCGGTCGCAGGTAAAGCTCGGTCAACTGTTTACGGTTAACCCGGCCCGGAGCCTCAGTAAGAGGACAGGTGGCCTTCTGGGTTTTCGGAAAGGCAATTACGTCACGGATTGAATCCCGACCGGCAAGAATCATCATCAGACGATCAAGACCAAAGGCTATTCCTCCATGGGGTGGGGCACCAAGCTCCAGGGCCTGGAGAAGAAAATCAAATTTGTCGGCCGCTTCTTCACTGCTGATTCCCAGGGCGCTGAACACCTTATCCTGTATGTTTTTCTGGTGAATACGCAGGCTGCCCCCACCTATTTCACTGCCGTTTAAGACCAGGTCATAGGCTCGGCTCCGCACTTTGCCGGGATCACTCTCCAGCAGATCTATGTCTTCTTCACAGGGAGCGGTAAAAGGATGGTGAACTGCGGTATGACGCTTCTGCTCATGGTCATATTCCACCAGAGGAAATTCAGTAATCCAGAGAAAATTAAAGGTGTTACTGTCCAGCAGGTCTTGGCGGCGGGCCAGTTCCAGTCTCAATTCGGCCAGTGACTGATGGACAATATCCGGCTGATCAGCAACAAAAAAGAGCAGATCACCCTCCTGCGCTTCCAGGGCCTCGGTCATCCGGCCCCGTTCTTCCTCTGTAAAAAATTTAGCAATAGGCGACTGCCATTCCCCTGCAGCCTTCATCTTGACCCAGGCCAGTCCCTTGGCCCCAAAGGGGGCGACATAAGAGGTCAGGTCATCAAGATCCTTACGGGAAAAAACGGCACAGCCTTTGGCGTTAATGCTTTTGACCAGTCCGCCCTTTTCCACCACTGAACGAAAAACCTTGAAACTGCAATCCTTGACAATTTCGGTGAGGCTGGTCAGTTCCAGGCCAAAGCGGGTATCCGGTTTATCGCAGCCAAACCGGTTAACGGCCTCGTTATAACTCATGCGTGGAAAAGGCGTAGCAACATCAATATCAAGAGTAGCCTTGAAAAGATTTTTAACCAGCCCTTCGGCAACCTGGTAAACATCCTCCTCATCCACAAAGGAAAGTTCCATATCAATCTGGGTAAATTCCGGCTGGCGGTCTGCCCGCAGATCCTCATCCCGGAAACATTTGACTATCTGGTAATAACGATCCATGCCGGCTACCATGAGAATCTGCTTAAAGAGCTGGGGCGACTGGGGCAGCGCGTAGAAACGACCGGCATTAACCCGGCTGGGAACCAGATAATCCCTGGCTCCTTCGGGAGTTGATTTGGTCAACACCGGAGTTTCTATTTCGATAAAATTATTTTCATTAAGATATCCCCGAACCGCCTGACAGGCCTGGTGACGAAGAAACAGGTTGTCGGCCATGCCTGGACGCCGCAGGTCAAGATAACGATATTTGAGCCTGAGATTTTCCGATACCTCGGTAATTTCATCCAGGGGAAAGGGCGGGGTTTTGCTTTTATTTAAAATTCGCAGCTCATTAACCATGACCTCAATTTCCCCGGTCTTGAGCTTATTGTTCCGCATCCCCTCAGGCCGTTCCATGACTGTGCCACGCACGGCCAGCACCCATTCGTTCCGCAGGCCATGTGCCTTGGCGTGAACCTCGTTATTAAATTCAGGATTAAAAACTACCTGGGTAAGGCCCCAGCGATCACGCAGGTCAATAAAAATAACCCCGCCATGATCACGTCTTCTCAACACCCATCCCATCAAAATTACTTCATTATTCAGGTCGGTTATGCCCAGGTCATTACATTTATGAGTTCGTTTCAGTTGCCCCATGGATTCCATGTTATGGCTCCTTATCAGCAGACGGAAAACAGAGGACAAAAGACAGATGGGAATATGTATTTGTCAGATGTTATCATTTGTCAGCTTGGATTTTGATTTATTATTTTTTTCAGGTCAGCGGCCCAGGACGAGAGATCAGTTGACAATTCAAGATCCTGCTGCTCACGGCTGGCCATATCGCGCAAAATCACCTTGTTCCGACTCAATTCTTCTTCGCCCATGATCAAGGTAAAAGATGCTCCCATTCTGCCGGCCTGTTTCATCTGGTTTTTCAAACTGCGTCCCTGGTGATCCATGGTGGCTGCCAGCCCGGCGTTCCGCAGGGCATGAACCAAGATAAAAGCCCGATTAAGTGCTTCTTCTCCCAGGGCGGCAATAAAAATATCAGCCTTTGATTCAGGACTACTCAATCCCTGATGCTCCATGAGCAGGGCCAGCCTTTCCAGGCCCAGAGCAAAACCTATTCCAGGGACATCCGGGCCGCCTAGTTGCTTGACCAGGCCGTCATAACGGCCCCCGGCCCCGACAGCGCTCTGGGCTCCGAGATTATCCGTCAGCAGTTCAAATGTGGTGCGGCAATAATAGTCCAGTCCCCTGACCATGAAGGAATTCACCTTGTAATCAATATTTAGTAAATCAAGATTTTTCCGGACTTCAGTAAAATGTTCCCGGCAATCTTTACAGAGATGCTCAAGAATAGATGGAGAATTTTTATATTGTTCCCGGCAATGCTCATTCTTGCAATCCAGCACCCGCAGCGGATTAGTCTGCCGGCGGCGCTCACAGTCATTGCACAGTTTATCAGCATGTTGCGCCAGAAAATCAACCAGGGCCTGATTAAAACCGGGCCGACATTTTCGACAGCCCAGGGAGTTAATCTCCAGGCTGACAGTAAGGCCGAGTTCACGCAGGACAAGAGCGGCCATTGCCATTACCTCGGCATCAAGCATTGCCAGGCCGGAACCTAATACCTCCGCGCTCAACTGGTGAAACTGGCGGAGACGCCCCTTTTGCGGTCGTTCATGGCGAAACATAGGGCCAATGGTATAAAGTCGCTGCACCGGCTTCTTTACCTGGAGGCCATGCTCGACATAGGCCCGCAGTACAGGCGCGGTTCCCTCGGGCCGCATGGTAAGCGATGCCCCGTTGCGGTCGGCAAAGGTATACATTTCTTTTTCAACAATATCAGTGGCCTCTCCGATTGACCTCTTAAAAAGAGTGGTCTTTTCCAGAATCGGCACCTTGATTTCATTAAAACCAAAACGTTGAAAAATATCCCTGGCTGTTTGTTCTATCCGCTGCCAGGTCTCCACTTCACCCGGCAGTATATCCTTGAAGCCTTTCAAGGCCTTAACACTCAATGTTATCTCTCCCGCTCTGTTGTCTGGCTAACCAGAATTGTGACTACTCACGGGGCATTAGCTAACCGCCGTAATTGTAACTGTTTACAGGCTGACGAACATTTAAAGAGGTAGAGAAGGGTAGCTTTTACCCAACCCGAATATTTACAAAATTTTAGTGATCAGGTCGGCGCAGCCCATTATAGTTATACCTAAGCCGGTCTGATCATGAAAAGAGGTAAACACCCTTAAAAACAGGGCATAAACTCCGACTCCGTGAGGTGCTGGTGGATGTTCTCAGACAATCATAAAAAAAACCGTAACTACTCACGGGGTAAGTGCCGGAACGTCGCACCCCCCCTAATTGTAACTGTTTACAGGGTACCGTAGATTTTCGTGGCCAGTCCGGTGCCGCGTATATGTCATACGTAAGCCGGGCTGGACGCGGAAATATGCGGTGCGCGGTGAGCAGTTACAAAAAACAAACGCAATATTATACGCTGTTTCAAACCTGACACGACACTAAGAGCATATAAAAAAAGGAGAATATTAGCTTGAATGGCGGAAAAAGTCAAGAACGACACGGGCAGCCGGACATTGACGGCTTAAGGGAAAGATCAATTTTTAAAACATCCCGACTTCTCAATCAGCAACATTTATAATTTTATGGTAACTACTCACGGGGTAAGCACCTTAAGTTCGCTACCACCCGTAATTGTAACTGTTTACAGGGTACCGGAGATTTTGATAGCGATCAATAAACCACACCTTGACTTTTGAGAAGGCACGGCCTGTAAGCGTTTCAGGGATGCCGCCATGTGCCCGTTTCAACGCTCG
>JANTFJ010000146.1 GCA_024763495.1 Desulfobulbaceae bacterium
CGCTTACCTCCGGCTAAAGACATGCCGGAATGACGAGCGAGTTTTATTGGTGATGTTATATGACTTCAAATACTTATCTCAAGTCAGAAAGTTGAGTGGGTTAGATAGTTGAGTCGAGAAAATTTTTATGATGGAAATGGAGGAAAGAAGTAAAAATGAAAAAAGGATTCAGCAATTAAGCTGAATCCTTATGAATGTCGAAGAATGGCGGGAGCGACGAGACTCGAACTCGCGACCTCCTGCGTGACAGGCAGGCGTTCTAACCAAACTGAACTACGCCCCCGCTGGGGATGTTAATTAGAAAAATGGTGGGCGGTACAGGGATCGAACCTGTGACCCTCGGCTTGTAAGGCCGATGCTCTCCCAGCTGAGCTAACCGCCCGTGCGAAATGGTGAAAAATATTTACCAGTATAAGAAGAGTTCGTCAATAGAAAACCTGCTTATAGCAACAAAAGATGATTTTTCGGCTTTAATATATGCTGATTTTCGATAGCGTTCAACAAAATACATCCAGGTGGCGACAACTCCATAACTGTAAGGGATTCAGGGACGCCGCGATGTGCGTGCTACAGGCCCTGAAATAATATCTCGGTATATCACAGGCTTGAAGCGCCTGCAGGATGATGTTCATCGAGCGTTTACTGATTTTCAGTGAGCCGGGATAGTCATATCCTCCTGTTCGGGCATTGTCAGCCAGAAAACATCAAAAGGTACGTCTTTGAAGAGCGGTTCATCGCCAGGCCTGATCAGCGCTTTTTCCAGCACTTCATCCATATGTTCAATCAGGGTGATTTCCAGGCTTTTCAGGATTCGCGGTGAGATTTTTTTCAGATCGCGTTCGTTTTCCCTGGGGATAAGAACATGTTTAATATTACCGCGTCGGGCCGCGAGAAGTTTTTCCGTCAGGCCGCCAATAGGAAGGACGCAACCACGCAGGGTAATTTCTCCGGTCATGGCAATATCTCGTCGCACAGGAAGCTGAAGCAGGGCTGAAACCATTGAGGTAGCCATGGTAATTCCGGCAGAAGGGCCATCCTTGGGGATCGCTCCTTCCGGGACATGGACATGAACATCAAGTTTTTGATAAAAGTCCGGATTAAGCCCTAGTTTTCCGGCTCGGGTCCGGACATAACTTAAGGCTGCCTGGGCTGATTCCTGCATTACGTCTCCCAGCTTTCCGGTTATGGTTAATTTGCCATTGCCCGGCATTAAAACCGTCTCAATCTGCAACAGTTCACCGCCAACTTCAGTCCATGCCAGTCCTGTGGTCAGGCCAATCGCATCTTTTTCCTCGGCCAGGCCAAAACGGAATCTGGGAGCGCCAAGATATTTAGTAATATTCTTATTTGAAATTCGATATTTTTTGGTTTTTTTATCTTTCTTCAGCCGATCACGGGCAATTTTACGGCAGATAGAGGCAAAAGTACGTTCAAGATTCCGCACTCCGGCTTCCCTGGTATAATGACGGATTATCTGGAGAATTGCCGCCTCGTTAAATGAAACATCACCTTTGCCGAAGCCATTTTCGCTCAGCTGTTTGGGAATCAGAAATCCCCTGGCAATTTGCAGTTTATCTTCCTCGGTATATCCAGTCAGCTTGATTACTTCCATCCTGTCCCGCAGGGGTGGCGGAATTGCCGGTAAATTATTGGCTGTGGTGATAAAGAAAACATCCGACAGGTCATAGTCGAGATCAAGATAGTGATCATTAAAAGAATTGTTTTGCTCAGGGTCAAGAACTTCCAGCAGGGCCGAGGATGGATCACCGCGAAAATCAGTACTCATTTTGTCAACTTCATCAAGGCAAAATACCGGATTGTTGGTTTTTACCTTTTGCAGTGACTGAATTATTTTACCCGGCATGGCACCGATGTAGGTTCGACGATGACCGCGTATTTCAGCTTCGTCTCGAACGCCTCCCAGGGAAAGACGGACAAACTTTCGTCCCATGCTGCGAGCCACTGATTTACTAAGTGAGGTTTTACCAACACCGGGAGGGCCGACGAGACAGAGGATGGGGCCTTTAATTTTTTTAACCTGGGCCTGGACGGCAAGATATTCAAGAATACGTTCTTTAGGTTCTGAAAGACCGTAATGATCTTCTTCCATTATTTTTTCTGCCGCTTTTATATTGATTTTGCTTTTTGTTTTGTCATACCAGGGCAGGGAAATAATTGTATCAATATAGTTTCGGACAACTGTAGCCTCGGCAGACATGGGCTGCATCATTTTCAGTTTTTTGAATTCCTTGCTCAACCTGTCGCGGGCAGCCTTGGGTAGTTTTTTCTTTTTAATGAGCTGTTCAAGTTCATCATTTTCCGAAGCACCTTCCTCGTTTTTGCCCATTTCTTTCTGGATTACCCGCATCTGTTCAGCCAGATAATAATTACGCTGGGTTTTTTCCATATTTTTTTTGACCTGGATCCTGATTTTTTCTTCCAGAGAGGAAATTTCACTTTCTTTGTGGATCAACACCAGGATCATTTTCAGCCGTTCCGTCACGGACAGGACATTTAATATCTGCTGTTTTTCCTCGATTTTCAAGGGCATGTGCGAGGCCAGCACATCAACGAATTTTGCCGGTTCATCAATCCGGGTCAGCGTCTTTATAACTTCTTTAGAAATTTTTTTGTTGCGTTTGGCATAGTTCTTAAAAGAAAGCATGGTTTCCCGGACATAGGCCTCAAGTTCCGGCGATGAGCCTGTCTCCTGCTCGTATTCTTCAAGTTTGACCATAATAAAAGCAGGTTTTGAAATAAAATCAGTTATTTTTGCTCTTCTTTTACCTTCAACCAGGGCCTTGATAGTCCCGTCAGGCAGACGCAAAAGCTGCAATACCGAGGCTATGGTACCCATTGAATACAGAACGTCTTCGCCCGGGTCGTCGACTGTGGAGTCCTTCTGGGAAGTAAGAAAAATTTCCGACCGGTTGGCCATTGCGTATTCCAGGGCCTTAATCGACTTTTGCCGACCAATAACCAGGGGAGCGACCATGTGGGGAAACATGACTATGTCCCGTAGAGGCATCAAGGGATATGCGTTGCTGACAATATTGTTATCCATAAGATTTTTGTTATGTCGTAAGATCCCGGTATTTCGTCAACTCTGAATTGACGCATCTTGCTTGTCATTTTTCATGCTTGACGCAACAGTGGATCGTGTTTTTCAGTCATCAGCCGTTTCAGGCACTTTTCTTATTTTTGTTTTCGTAAAGAATAACCGGGTCTTCACCGTTCAAGATTACCTGTTCGTTAATTACGCATTCCTTGGCATTGGTCATGGACGGCAGTTCATACATAATTTGCAGCATTGCCTTTTCCATGACTGAACGTAACCCCCTGGCTCCTGATTTTCTTTTCAGCGCCTCCTCGGCAATGGCCTGAAGTGAGCCTTCAGTAAAGCGGAGTCGGACATTATCAAATTCAAATAACCTTTGATACTGTTTGGTCAACGCGTTTTTAGGTTCTTTAAGAATACGAACCAGATCTTCCTGTTCCAGCTCTTCCATGGTGGCAATAACCGGCAAGCGTCCCATTAATTCCGGAATAAGGCCAAAACGAAGAAGATCTTCGGGCTGTATCTCTGCCAGGATTTCTCCCATTTTTTTCTTGGTCTTGCCGACAACCTTGGCCCCGAAGCCCATGGACTTGGTGCCGGTTCGCCGTTTAACCACGGAGTCCAGGCCGACAAAGGCGCCACCGCAGATAAAAAGAATGTCGGTAGTGTCAATTTTGACATATTCCTGCTGGGGATGTTTTCTTCCCCCCTTGGGCGGCACACTGGCTACCGTACCTTCAATGATTTTCAACAGCGCCTGCTGAACCCCTTCGCCGGATACATCCCTGGTTATTGAGGCACTGTCCGACTTCCGGGCAATTTTGTCAATTTCATCAACATAAATAATTCCCCGGACAGCCTGATCAACATCATGATTGGCTGCCTGGAGCAGATTAACCAGGATGTTTTCCACATCCTCGCCGACATAGCCGGCTTCAGTCAGGGTGGTGGCATCGGCCATGGCAAACGGAACATTGAGGATTTTAGCCAGGGTATGAGCCAGCAGGGTCTTGCCGCTGCCGGTGGGGCCGATCAGGATAACATTACTTTTTTGCAGTTCAACCTCGTTGTCAACCTGATCCTGCATTTCGATCCGTTTGTAATGATTGTGAACCGCGACCGACAGTATCCGCTTGGCAAGATCCTGGCCGATTACGTACTCATCAAGATGTTTTTTTATCTCCGCGGGCTTTAAAACCCTGGTGCCGTCACCTGTTTCCCTGTCGTGTTGACGATCTTCTTTAACAATATCATTGCAGAGATCAATACATTCATCACAGATATAAACAGCCGGGCCGGCGATAAGTTTTCTGACTTCATCCTGGCCTTTTCCACAAAAGGAACAAATTATATCAACATCACTGCCATCGGACATTGTTAAGAATCCTCCCGATTCTCTCTGAAAATAAGGACTTTATCAATAAGACCGTATTCTTTTGCCTGTTCAGCCCCCATGAAATAATCCCGTTCAGTATCAGACTGAATTTTTCTGATAGTTTTGCCGGTATGTTCGGCAAGCGCACTGTTTAATGTTTTTCTCAACCGCAGTATTTCTTTGGCATGGATATCAATATCCGTGGCCTGGCCCTGGAAACCGCCCATCGGTTGATGGATAAGAATCCGGGCGCTGGGCAGAGAATACCTTTTGCCCGGAGTTCCGGCAGAGAGAAGAAAGGCCCCCATGCTGGCGGCCTGGCCCATGCATAATGTTACTATATCACTTTTAATATAACGCATGGTATCATAAATTGCCAGGCCGGCAGTAACTGAACCGCCGGGAGAGTTGATATAAAAGGTTATATCCTTATCCGGGTCATCCGCTTCCAGGAACAGGAGCTGAGCAATTATCACATTAGCTATATCATCATTAATTGTCGAGCCTAGAAAAATAATTCTTTCTTTGAGCAGTCGTGAATAAATATCAAAGGATCGTTCTCCCCTGGGGGTCTGTTCAACGACAATGGGAATCAGGTTCATTAATTCGCTCCCGAGGTTTCATTATTTTCAGTGTTATCCGTCTCTGCCGGAGTAACATATTTCACCATGGTTTCACCACGGAGAAATTCAAGGATTTTTTCAACATGCAGTTCATTCATAAAGGGCAGCAGATCATCCCTTTTGCTGAAATATTTTTTGACCTCGTCAATCGGCATGCCGTATTGTTCGGAAATTCGCTCAAATCCTTTTTTAAGGTCATCATCTTCAAGTTTTATTTCTTCAACTTCGGCAATTTTCTTGAGGATAAAATCTCCCCGTACCCTTTTCTCGGCTGTCTCCCGGTATTGGTCACTCAAAGTTTCTATATTCATCCCTGCCGCTTCCATGGTCAGGCCCCGTTTCTTGAGATTTTGTTCAATTTCTTCAAGATAATTATTTATTTCATATTGGATCAGCCGGGCCGGTACTTCAAACTCATGGGACTCGAGTAATTTCAACATTAATTGATCCGTCAGGTCGCCGGAACGGGCATCCTCTTTTTCCTGGATAATTTTGTCATGAAGATGCTTCTTGAGATCGGCCAGCGTATTGAATTCTTCGCCTGCATCCTGGGCAAAATCATCATCAATATCAGCCAATACGCGTTCTTTGATATTTTTTACCTTTATTTTAAATTCAATGTTTTTGCCGGCCAGCACAGGATTGGGAAAATCCGGCGGAAAGGTGATATCGCGGCTGGTTTCTTCATTGTTCTTCAGGCCTATGCAGGCATTTTCAAACTCTGTACCATTATTACCGGAGCCAACATCTACAGAATAATCATTACCGGATACCTGTTTGACGGGTTCGCCGTCATTGTAGCCCTGAAAGTCAATTACCACCAGATCATTTTCGGCTGATTCGCGATCTTCAACATTGCGGAGCGGTGCCATTTCCTTTCTCAGCCTTTCGATTTCAGCTTCGATTTCATCATCGCTTACAACAAGTTCGGGAAGTTCGACCTCAAGACCTTTATATTCTCCAAGTTCAATTTCCGGTTTAACGTCAATTTCGGCTACATAGGAAAAAGTACCGTCATCTTCAAATTTATGATCCTTGATATCCGGGTGTACAACTACGTCAAGCTTTGACTCCTGCAGGGCATCAAAATAAGATTCTTTTACCAGTTCTTCACTTAAATCATACTCGACTTTAGCCCCGTAATTTTTTTCCAGAATTTTTCTTGGAACTTTACCCTTCCTGAATCCCTTGATATGAACCTCGGCCTGGAGTTTGCGGTAGGCATCCTCAAGTTTTTTGCCGACAATATCTTCGGGAAGAACAATTTTCATTTTTTTAGTAAGTGGACTTATTTCTTCAATGCTGACCTGCATCTGTAACCTTCCTTTTTGGCAAATTGTTTTGTCTAACCCCAAAAATCACGAGGGGCAGTAAAAAAATAAAGTTCAGGAACAAAAAAAGATACCCTGAACTTTTCTTCATGATCTTCGTATGACTTTTTCGATAGCGATCAATAAACCACACCTTGACTTTTGAGAAGGCACGGCCTGTAAGCGTTTCAGGGATGCCGCCATGTGCCCGTTTCAACGCTCG
>JANTFJ010000147.1 GCA_024763495.1 Desulfobulbaceae bacterium
AACTGCCGGTAGTGCTGACTCCCGTAGAGGTTCAGAATTTACTGGCATTGGTTTCCGGGACAACCGGACTGATGCTCCATCTTATTTACAGTGCCGGGCTTCGGCTCAGTGAATGTACGAGATTACGAGTAAAGGATTTGGATTTTGGGCAGGATTTAATTTTTGTTCGATCCGGGAAAGGAGATAAGGACAGGGCAACAATTCTGGCTAAACAGATTCAACCGGAACTGCAGGCCCATCTGAAAAGGGTAAAAAAACTGCACGAGCAGGATTTGGCAGAAGGTTTCGGCGAAGTATATCTTCCCGGTGCCCTGGCCCGTAAATATCCGACAGCTGCCAGGGAATGGGGGTGGCAGTATGTTTTTCCCAGCGCAAGACTTTCTGTTGATCCCCGGAGTCATAAGACCAGGCGGCATCATGTCAGTGACGGTGCTGTTCAAAACGCCATGAAAAAAGCTGTGCGGAAGTCTAATCTGGTTAAACAGGCATCTGTTCATACCCTGCGTCATAGTTTTGCCACCCATCTTCTGCTCAATGGCGTGGATCTCAGGCAGATACAGGATTATCTGGGCCACAAAAATGTTGAAACAACGATGATCTATACCCATGTAGTAAAGAATATGCGCAATCCTGCTATCAGCCCGCTTGACTTGCTTGATAATATGGCTTCATTGAGTGTAACTGCTCACCGGGAACCGGATCCGGAGTCTCGCAAGCTCGCTTACCAGTCCGCGATAAGTCCGGCTGATGAATGACTACACCTTTGACGGTATGTTTTAGAACGACTGGTAACTGCTCACCGGGCACCGCATATTTCCGCGATCAGCCTGTCTTACATAGCACCAGTATGCTGCGCCAGTCTGATCACGAAAATCTACGGCACCATGTAACCAGTTACAAATACTGAGGTTTGCACACATTAGGCGCTTACCCCATGAGTAGTTACAACGACTGAATAATTATCACGGCTTTTTTTTCAAGCAGATATTTTTTCGTAAGCGCTCCATGAGCACGCGCATGGCGGCGTCCCTGCATCCCTTACAATTATGGGGGGGCGCCGTCTGGGTGTAGTTTATTGCGTGAGCCCTTAGATTCTCAACAGGGCCAGTCCGGTCAAGACAGCATATGCTCCCAGCCAGCAGAGAGCGCAGACAGCCGCGGTTTTTGTCCATTTGGCTGATTTTAAAAAAAATATAACAAAATACAGGGTCAGAGGGAAAACTACTCCAGCCCAAAAGGGTTGGATATAATGCAGCAATTCCTGTAACCCCAGGAAAAACCAAGGCCCGGAGACATGGAAGCTCCCAAGCTTTTCCGGTTCCATTGGAGCCCGGAAAAAAACGCTTAATAAAATCATCAACAGGACAAATAGTCCGTTTTTTTTCCAGGCTAAACTATAACGGCGTAAGTGATCCCAGCATAAAACTCCCCATAGCAGACCAAGAGCGATCAAGTGATTGACATAAACCCTTTTAAGGCCATCGGCTTCAATGGAAAACAGAAGTTTGTTAATTCCTGAACCTACCAGGGGAATAGCAAGGGTTATATTTTCTGCAATATGACCGGCTGACTCGCCGGTGGTATCAGCCCTGAGAACATAACCGCTAAAGAGCAAAAGCAGGGCGACCGGCAATGAACTGACCAGATAAAACCATTTTTTCCAGTTCATTTTCCCGCAGCGGGGATAGACAAAGATAAAATGGCAGATAACAAGCAGAAAGAAGAATTGACTGGAATAAAAATGAAGTGAACGTAAGAAACAACCAAAAGGAACCAGGCTGTCAATAGCGCTTACAGAATAAAATGGAGCGGCCGGGTCATAATGCATGGCCAGTGGGATTCCGGAAAGAACCGAAACAGCCAGGGCGACATAACCGTACTCACCCCAGTGTATTTTTTGGCCTGATCCATTCTCGCCGGAATTCATAAGGTGACAATGTAAGCAGATTTTCCGTTTTTCTCAATTATTTCAACCGGAAACCTGGCTAAATTTTTTTTGGCCGGACCGGCGATCCGTTTCCCTTCAGCAGAGAAACGGCTTTGATGACAGGGGCAGATCAACAGGTGATCCTTTTCGCTGTAATTTAAACGGCAGCCAAGATGAGTACATTTTCGAGATATGGCCCAGACTTTTTTTTTCATGTAAAACAGGATAAAATCAGGATTAATAAATACATCGCCGTCATTCAACAGCTTGTCAACCTTGATATGCCTGGGTTGGCGGGGAACATAAAAAAACAAAAAACGCGACAAAGGATAAGCAAGAACAACCGTTGTTGCCAGCATAAGGCTTTTTTGTAAAAATGAACGTCGTTCTTTTTTACTGCTCATCCTTTTTTTCCAGTAAATACTTTTCCCGCAGCCTGTTACAAACATGGTCAGGAACCAAACCGCTTACATCCCCACCATGCCGGGCGGCATCCTTGATAATACTGGAACTGATGAAAATCCAACGGAATCCAGTCATCAGAAAAACAGTTTCCACTTCTCGTTCAATTTTCCGGTTCATCAAGGCGAGCTGAAATTCATAGTCAAAATCAGAAACAGCCCTGAGACCCCTGATAATAGCCTTTGCCCCATTAACGTAGGCATAATCAACCACCAGGCCGTTGACTTGATCCACCCGTACTCTTTTGTCATCACTGGGAAAGCAGTCGCGAATCATCTGTAGTCGTTCTTCAAGAGAAAAAAGAGTTTTTTTACTTGAGTTCTCAGCAACAGCAACTATTACCCGGTCAAAAATCGACATACTCCGTTTAATAATGTCAAGATGACCTGAGGTTATGGGGTCAAATGTGCCGGGATAGACCGCAATCTTGCCGGATATTTTGTCCGGCGGTGTAAAAGGCTGGTAATTGTTCATTTTTTGTAGTCGTTCACCAGGGCTGCTTTTTTACGAACCTTGATTCCTGGTGTAAAACCAGAATCCGGTTCCACCATAAACTCTTTTATCTTGAAGAGAAAGGCAACCTGACTTGACAGGGAGCATTATTTCAACATTTTCCTCAATAATTACCGTTGACTCGACTGCTAACAAAAATCCATCCGCCAGTTCTTTTAAAATTTTAAGGCTCAATCCTTTATTATAGGGGGGGTCAAGGAAAATCAGCGAAAAACCGGCGTCAGGCTTGAAGTTTTCTAAAAAATAAAGCCCGTTGCGTAAATTTTTTTTAACCAGGGTTAATTTGTCGGCAACTGAACAGGCGTCACTGTTACTCCGAATCAATTTAAGCGCCTCATGATTATTGTCAACTGCCAGGCATTGCTCAGCACCGCGGCTTAAGGCCTCAAGCCCCAGGGCACCGGTACCGGCAAAAAGATCAAGCACCCGCGCGTTGATAATCCTCCGGCTGATAATATTGAAAAGAGCTTCCCTGGCCCGGTCGGAAGTCGGCCTGATAAGATTTCGTTTTTGTTTTGTCGGGGAAAACAGCCTTCTTCCCTTCGAGGCTCCGGCGATTATCCGCATTGCCGGGTATCCATTTTATAGATATTCCCTGGTTAAGACCTCGGCTATCTGTACCGCGTTCAAGGCCGCGCCTTTGAGGATATTGTCGGCAACTACCCAGAAATTTATCCCATTGGAGATGGACTCATCCTCCCGAATCCTTCCTACCATGGTTTCATATCTGCCAGCGCAATTTACGGCCAGGGGATATTCGTTGGCTGCCGGATTATCCACCAGTAAAACGCCTGGAGAGGTTTTCAGCAGATCTTTGACTTCAGCAGCGCTTATTTTATTGATGGTCTCAACATTAACTGATTCGGAATGGCCATAGATAACCGGTACCCGTACCGTAGTCGCGGTAACCCCTATACTGTCGTCAGCAAAAATTTTGCGGGTTTCATTGACCATTTTCATTTCTTCTTTGGTATAGCCGTTGTCCAGGAAGGAATCAATGTGAGGCAGACAATTAAAGGCTATCTGGTGGGGATACACCTCATTGACCAACTTTTCGCCCGCTACCCAGGCCCGTATCTGGTTCTTTAACTCTTCAATTGCCTTGGCGCCTGAACCGGACACTGCCTGATAAGTTGATACCACGATTCGTTTGATACCGACCTTGTCATAAATCGGTTTTAAGGCGACCAGCATCTGAATTGTTGAACAATTGGGATTAGCAATTATTCCATGCTTGGTATATTGATTAATGGCCAGGGGATTAACCTCCGGAACCACCAGGGGAATCTCCGGATCCATTCGAAAAGCACTGGAATTGTCAACTACCACGGCCCCGGCCTCTGCCGCTGCCGGGGCAAATTCCAGGGAGCGGGATGCTCCAGCGGAAAAAAGCGCGATATCAATATCCTTAAAGGAATCTTTTGTAAGTTGTTGTACCGCAATTTCCTGATCTTTGAACTTTAACTTTTTGCCCAGTGATCTTTCCGAGGCCAGCAGGCGAAGTTCATCCAAAGGGAAATTTCGTTGGGCCAGAACATCAAGCATGGCACCACCTACTGCCCCGGTAGCGCCGGCCACTGCCACATTAAATTTTGATTTGCTCATTTTATATCCTTAAAAAGTAATTACTCACACCTTAAAACTCATAACCGTGAAAAATACTGAACTGTAACTGGTTACAGGGTGCCGGAGATTTTCATCATCAGAACGGTGCCCTGTGAGCAGTTACCTGTAGGAGCCCAGCCCTCTGGGCGATAAAACATAGAGCAAAGCTCATCACATGAATCGCCCATAAGGCTGGGTACCCGGAGGAAATGCCCTTGGGGTGCTCCTACAAAAACAATCAGTTTATCGTCCTTTCTCGCTCAGTCTGGAGAAAAGCCAGGCGGTTGAGGCCGTTTAAATACGCCTTGGCTGCCGCCGTGACGATATCAGGGTCGGAACCCTGGCCCACAACAATTTTGCCGTCTTGCTCTATCCGTACCATTACCTCGCCCTGCGCGTCCGTTCCGCCGGTGATGGAACTAACCCCGAAATAGAGCAGCTTGCTGGTAGTTTTCGTAAGCTGGGCAATGGTTCTGAAAGTTCCGTCAATAGCCCCGATACCAATAGATGCCGCTTCAACGTCCCTGTTGTCAATCCGCAGCCGAACAGCCGCGGTGGGGATACTCATGTTGCCGCTCATCGCTCCCAGGGAAACAAGTTCGTAAGTCTCAGGTACCCGGAAAATTTCATCCATCAGGATAGCTTCAAGATCCTCGTCAAACATATCTTTCTTGACATCGGCCAGTTCCTTGAAGCGGATAAATACCCTGTTTAATTCCTCATCCGTCAGGTTTTCATAACCCATTGACGTGATTCGATCTTTAAGGGCATGCCGACCGGAATGTTTGCCCAGCACCAGATTTCCCTCTGCCAGGCCGACATCACAGGGATTCATAATCTCATAGGTGGTTCGTTCCTTTAAGATGCCATCCTGATGAATTCCTGATTCATGGGCAAAGGCATTGGCCCCGACAATAGCCTTATTTGGTTGAACTATCATTCCGGTTATCGCACTGACCATCTTGCTGGCCGGGCATATCTGTTCAGTGATAATATCGGTATGGTAAGGGAGATTATCCGTTCTGGTTCGTAAAATCATGACCAGTTCTTCCATGGCCGTGTTGCCTGCCCGTTCGCCAATACCGTTTATAGTTGTCTCAATCTGGCGAACACCCGCCTCGATAGCGGCCAGGGAATTGGCTACAGCCAGGCCCAGGTCGTTATGGCAGTGAACACTCAACACTGCTTTGTCAATATTGGGGATATGTTCTATCAGGTAGCGTATTTTAGCTCCGAATTCGTTCGGAACAGCATAGCCGGTAGTATCAGGAAAATTCAAGGTAGTGGCACCGGCATTAATAACCGCTTCAAATACCCGGCAGACAAAATCAAGATCACTGCGAGATGCGTCTTCCGCTGAAAATTCAACATTCGGGGTATATTTTGCCGCGTGCCTGACCGAAGCTACAGCCAGGTCAAGCATCTGCTGCCGATTCATTTTCAACTTGTATTTCAAGTGGATATCAGAGGTAGCCAGGAAGGTATGAATCCTGGGATTTTCAGCTTTTTTCAAGGACTCCCAGGCCGTATCAATATCCTTGACATTGGCCCTTGCCAGGCCGGCAACCTGAGCTCCTTTGAGATTGTCGGCAATATTTTTTACACAGTCAAAGTCACCTGCCGAGGCTACTGGAAATCCTGCCTCAATGATGTCCACCCGCAGCTTGACAAGCTGTTGGGCCAGGCGAAATTTTTCCTGCATATTCATGGTGGCTCCAGGAGACTGTTCACCATCACGCAGGGTCGTATCAAAAATATATATTTTATCGCCAGTGTTGTTTTTACTTTCCATCACTCGTCCTCAACTTAAGGAAATTGAAATCCGATACTGCTCGATTGCCCTTGAATAGTTACGAATATTGTAACTATTCAAGGGCTGAAAAACTTTCATAACCTCGACCTGTAACTGTTCTGATGTGCTTTAGTCCCTTAGAATTAATTTTCGTGTTTTTTATGGCAAAAAATTGAAAACTTTCTTTGAAATAAACAACTTGCATCTACTGTTAAGGGACTTATCCAGAGCCTTAATTTCTCTTCCAGTTTATCTGGGCTAGGATA
>JANTFJ010000148.1 GCA_024763495.1 Desulfobulbaceae bacterium
ATAATTTGATTTGTTTTTTTTACTCTCTTTAAAGGATTTTATTCGTGACTGCACCCATAATTTCTGACCAGGAAAACAGCTATTCGTCTCAAATAATAGAGAAATACGATAAGGCGTTGGATCTGTTGAACCGGAACAGGCTTGCAGAAGCCTTTGAGAACTTCAGCGCACTGACCAGAGAGCAGCCCGAATTTTCGGAAGCATGGTTCTGTTTGGGAAATATTTTTTTTCGTCAGGGAAAAATAAATGAAACAGTGCAGTCATACCAAAGCGCCTTACGATTTAAGCCGGATTATATTGATGCTTACATTAATCTGGCCGTCGTGCTGGCGCATAATACTTGTTTTGCCGAGGCGGAATCCTGTTTGCGGCAAGCAGAAAAAATTGCCCCTGATTCTTCTGATATTTTAACATATTTAGGGATTTCTCTGCTGGAACAGCAAAAATATCCTGAGGCAATTAAAAAATTTCAATGTGCCCTGGCCATGCAGGTAAATAATTTCAATATACATTTTCATCTTGGTTTGGCATACCACGGTAACAAACAACTTAAACAGGCAATTTATCATCTTGAGCAGGCCGAGGCGATTAATCAGGAAAATCCTTTAGTGAATAATAATTTAGGGCTGTTCTGGTGTGAAGCGGGAGAAGCTGAAAAAGCAATTTCATTTTTCAAAAAGGCTATAAGGTTTAAAGATGATTTTCATGAAGTTTACTATAATCTCGGTAATGCGTTGTACATGATAAAAGATTATGAAGGAGCAGTTAATTCTTTTAAAAAGGCTATCGTAATTTGTCGTGATGTTGCCGGTTACTATTATAATCTCGGTGCAGCACTGGAAAAACTCCAGCGTTTTCCGGAGTCGGAAGAGGCCTACAGGCAATCTTTGCTGTTAAAACCAGATGACCAGCAGATACTGTCAAATTTGGGAAGAATACTGCATTACCAGCAAAAATATCAGCAGGCCATCGAAATTTTCAATAAAGCTCTGGTGTTAAATTCTGAGTCGGAACCCATCCTTTTCAGTCTGGGGACTGTATATAAAGATGATAAACAATATGCAGCAGGAAGCGCTGTTTTTTATAAGTTGTTGAGTCTTAATCCAAATCATGTAAAAGCTCTCAATAATTTAAGTATCTGTCTCCAGGAAAACGATAATCACGAAGCAGCGATTAATTTATTAAAAAATGCTATAAGTATAGATCCTGATTTTGCCGATGCCTATATTAATCTGGGAGTTTCTCTCCAGGGACTTGGTCAATACAATCAGGCGATCAGTGCTTATAAGATAGCTGTCCGTCTTGTCCCTGATTCTGAGATAGCATTTTACAATCTTGGCCATTGCCTGTTGCAGGAGAACCGTTTACAGGAGGCAATCGGTTATTATCGTAAAGCAGTTACCATCAAGCCGGATTTGGTGGAAGCAAACTGGAATCTGAGTCTTGCTCTCTTGCTCAATGGCAACCTTGCCGAAGGTTTTCAAAATTATCAATGGCGAAAGAAAAGAAAAAAAGCTGTACCAATTCCAACGTTCAAAGCGCAGTGGGGGGGAGAAACAGACCTCAAGGCAACCCTCTTACTCATAACCGAACAGGGAATGGGGGACAGTATCCAATTTATTCGCCATATCCCCCAGGTAAAACAACGGATAGGAAGACTGATCTTGGCATGTGAAGAGCCATTATATGATTTGCTGGCCAATACTGCCGGAATTGATCGAATTATAAATAAGGCTGAAGTTGATAAATGGCAGGGTGAGTGTACCTTCCAGGCAGCGATGCTAGATTTGCCGACTATTTTTCAAACGGATATTAATACTATTCCGACTGAGGTTCCCTATATTAAAACCGACAAGAATTTAATTGATAAATATTCTAGTCTTTTTAAAAATGCGGGAAAAAATATAAAGATAGGTATTGTCTGGCAGGGAAATCCCAATCATCTTAATGATAAAAATCGGTCATGCGGGCTGGAAAAATACCTACCCCTGTTTTCCCAGGAACAGACATCTTTTTACAGTCTGCAAAAAGACAGAGATATTGATAAGATACCAGCAGAACTTACAGATCTGTCGCCGCATCTGTCTTCATTTGCCGATACTGCGGCTATTATTGATAATCTTGACCTGGTTATTTCCATTGATACCTCAGTGGCTCATCTGGCCGGAGCTCTGGGTAAAGCTGTATGGGTACTGCTTCCCTATGTTCCTGATTGGCGCTGGATGCTGAACAGGGATGATTCACCCTGGTATCCAACCATGCGGCTTTTCAGACAGAAATATCCTGGAGACTGGTCTTCGGTTTTCAGCAATGTGGCTTTAGCTATTAAAGAAAAATTAGTCTGTTGATGAAATATATTCTGAGAATATTGGGAATACTGTAAACATATTGACGGTGTGGTACAGGATAGAGAACCTTCATTCCTAAGGTGCTCCCTAGAAAGGAGCAAGGACGGCTGGGCAAAAATAAAGCAAATGCTGAAACAATCGACCAGAGGCTTGAACCAAATCATGGACTGTATATAAAACCGTAAAAGCAACACAACAAAATCGTACGTAAAGGAACAATTATGTTGGTACTCATAACAGGAGGCCCGGGAACCGCCAATGCCTGGATATGTCAGGCTGTATGCCGGGCATTTGTCCTGGCCGATACCGCATTGCTGGATGCTGAAAAAATAAATAACTTCTTGAACGAGAATAATTTTCTAACAGAACATAATCTCGCTGTTGGAGAGACTGGCTTCAGTGTTTGTGAATGCCGTCCACAGGAGTTAATTATCCAATTATCTCCGCTCATCAAACACAGCGCCATCGGCATTATGGCAACATCTATGCACTTTCTTCCTATACCAATCCGGGAATTGGGACGTCAGGCGGATGACCACAACTTTATCGTTGGTACCCATGTCCCCATGGGGGATTTTATTCAGTCCGATCTTTTTGACTATATACACGCTGTTATTTTTACCCACCGCAATCCCATTGACGAAATGGCATCATTCAGCCGTTTATACGGTATAACTTCCGACAATCTGAATAGAATAGACCGCAATGAGGAAATCAGCGAAATTCTGTATGACGCAAAGACCAATGCCAAAAATTATCTGATCGGACAGGCCGATGCCCGATACTCCATACTGTGGAAACGTCACTCTATGCATGCCATACGTCAGGGATATATTGATTTTATAAAGGCCAAAGATGGTGGCCTGAACGTCCATGATTTTCGTTTTGAAGACGTTACATTAACACAGGAGAAGGATGAAATCAGGCGACTAATGGATATTCTCGGCCTTCAGAATAAAGGGGATAATGTATGGGCCTATCTGAATAAAAACAAAAAGCCGGGCCAACTTGGCTTCCACGCCAACAAAAAGAAATTCGATATTGGCATGGATTATTTCGGTCCAAGAATTTATCAGCAGTTAATGGATTTCTTCGGTGATATCATGGTGTTGTTCAATTATACTTCACTGAAAGATTATGCCCCTTTTCTGAAGACAGCCGATAAAATAAACGTCATAACTGTTGGGGAAGAAACAGCACTCATTTCCGATACAAAATTTATTCTCAACAAATTATGCCCAATCATAGAAGATAAAAAGGTCACTGCATTAGACTTATACGGGATAAGTCTCGAAAGACAAAAAAAATACATCATTCTACCGGCAGACTACCGATCTTTCTGGCAAAGCAGAGAATACATCAGCAGCTGCCAGCCGGCTAATGTCATTATTCACCCTTTATTCCTGTCATTACACGGGTATAGAGAAACAGTTTTTGAGCTGACAACACGTACAAATTTATTCATTGACGAGATACCAGCCCAAGGAGATAACTTTGCCATAATAAACAATGCGGGTTTTCCCGTTCATCAGAGAGACTATTTTGAAAGACTGCGAATCAATCTCATGGAACAAAAAAAGAGTTTCGTTTCCCTTGAGTTCAAGGATCAGACCTCCCACTCCCGGATCAAAAGATGCATTAACAGGCACGTAATCAATAACTGTTTCTTTGAGAGCTACGACAAACAACAAACCACCGTCATTGGTGACAAAGAAGGAGTGGATTTGTTCCACGGATTCGCGGATCGGGAATTAGAATGTACAACAATAACCTCGCATCACTACCAAACCTGGCAGACGCAATCTATCCCAAAGGGTGATGACTGTTTCATAATTTATAATTCGGAAAACGGTATGAACTGGCTTTGGCAAATCGTAAGCGCTCTGCTCGACAATGCTATTGAGAACTTTTTCATAGTTCACACGCATATCCTGACTCATAAATTAACATATGATCATACACCAGATAATACCGGCATAATAGATACGGTGATTATAAATTCCAACCGACCGGCCGAAATCTACAACATGGCAAGAGAACTTCCGGCAACTGTCAAAATAATATCGTTGTTGCCGTTATACCGCTACCAGGAAGACACCTTAATGGCAAGAGCGGCTATGATGGATTCCCCTGACGTTTCCCCGCTTCATGTAGAGCGTAAGGAATAAAACGATGCCAACGGCCATTATACTGGCTGCCGGACGCGGCAGCCGCATGTTGCAACACACGGAGAACAAGCCAAAATGTCTGCTCGAAGTAAACGGAACATCTCTCCTTGAACGTCAAATTTCAGTTTTCAGGGCAAATGGAGTAAACCAGATTTTGGTAATCCGGGGTTACATGGGGGAGGCAATACCTGCTCTAAGCCGGGTGACCTTCATCGAAAACCAGCGCTGGCAGGAAACTAATATGGTTGCGACCCTGATAATGGCTGCCGGGTGGTTAAGGCGTCATGAGTGTATAGTTAGCTACGGTGATATTTTCTACTCATCCACAACGCTATACAGACTGTTAAATGTTGATGCGGATATCGCCATTACATACGACCCGAACTGGCTTAATCTGTGGCAGAAAAGATTTGCTGATCCTCTGTCCGATGCCGAAACGTTCCGAATTGACTCCACCGGTCGTCTCCTTGACATTGGTGACAAAACAGATGATTTGGAAGAAATAGAAGGACAGTACATGGGTCTTCTCAAATTCAGGCCGTCAGGCTGGGGAATAGTGGAAGAATATATTGATAGGCTGCCACAGAGGAAGGCAGATCAGCTTGACATGACATCATTACTCAATATTCTACTGACTAATAATCATTTTGTGCAAACAGTTCCGTGTATCGGGGCTTGGGGAGAAATAGACCGGGAACATGACTTATTGGTAAGTGAAGAAGTAATAACCATGGCAGAGGCATCACGGGTATGAGCTGTTCCATAAAGAAATTAGCTTTATTCCTGCCTTGCCAGACCCCTTTTTACACGGCTCTGTTCGAGGACATGAAAAAGGGCTTTGAGCAGGCCGGTTTCACGGTTGACGGCGGCCCAAGGCTGCTTGACAGGAAAGAGCTATTAGACTTTTGTCAGCAATTTAAACCAGAGGCTGTTTTTGAAATGAACCGCAGCCGGGCCCAAATGCCCTGGTTTCCCAAAAATATTATTCACATAGGATGGATTGTCGATCTTTTCGGTCACCCAGACACATATTATAACGGAAGTGAAATATTATATTTTTTTGAATACAGAAGGGCGAAAACATATTGGCGGAAATGGTACACAATACACGGTGATTCACCCAGGGGTGTCATTGACTGGCTGCCACCGGGTTATTCCCCTGACAGTTATTTTACAGAAGACATAAAACCTGCCGTTAATTTTTCTTTTATCGGTCATATTCCATTACCTTGGAATCGGGAAGAATTTGATCGTAAATTGGGCGATAATGTTACTTTTGAAGATTTTTATGATTGTTGCAAAAAACCCGAAAACACTGCGCGTTTCTACCGATACGGAAAAAAAGAAATTGCCCGACTGCTGGGACAGAATCTGTCGATTGAAGGGCAAAGGCTTAATTATGATGTCCATGTCAGGATAGGCAGGATGTTATGCCGTGCCACCATGATGCGCTGTTTGTTATCAGTAAATGACAGTGTCCGTATATACGGTCCGCACAATTGGCAAAAGTGGAGAGAATTCTCCTCCTTCTACCATAGTTTCCTGTGTAGTGCGGTTGATTTTCGTCGTGCCACCCTCTCTTCCAGAATTGGTGTCCACGAAGGCTATGGCACCCATTTTCGGCTTTTCGACATTATGGGCACAGGCAGGTGCGTATTTTTTCACAACAATCCACATCGAACTTTCTTAAAAAAAGAATGTCGGGAAATTGAATTATTATTCGAGCCGGACAGACATTTTATATATTTTGATGCTGATGATGTGCGTGAGAAGTCATAATACTATCTCAGTAATAGAGCTGCCTGCGAAAGAATAGCCCATGGAGCACACAAGCTGGTACACGCCAAACATAAATGGTTTGACAGAGCGCTAAAAGTAAAGAAAGATTTAGTGCCCTACTCCTGAGAAGCTGCCCCAAAAACAAGAAACTAGAAAAGTTATTTTGAAATAAGGTAACTACTCATGGGGTAAGCGCCTAATGAGTGCAAACCTCAGTATTTGTAACTGGTTGCAGGGTGCCGTAGATTTTCGTGATCAGACTGGCGCA
>JANTFJ010000149.1 GCA_024763495.1 Desulfobulbaceae bacterium
GAAACGGGCACATGGCGGCATCCCTGAAACGCTTACAGGCCGTGCCTTCTCAAAAGTCAAGGTGTGGTTTATTGATCGCTATCCTGTGAGCAGTTACCAATAAAGAACATCCAGGCGGCGACAACCCCATAACTGTAAACGCCCACATGGCGGTGTTCATGAAGCGCTAACATTAAAACAGCTGATAATCGGCTCAGGGATGATCAGATAAAAAGACATCCATCCTCTTTCTGCTGATTTCTATCTTCCGCAACAAGGAGTTATTTATTATGCGTATCATGATAGTCGGCGCCGGACAGGTGGGCTACCATTTATGCGAAAAACTGTCGGTTGAAGGCCAGGAAGTAGTCCTGGTTGACAAAGACAAAGCCACTCTGCGCCGGATTGAGCGGGAGCTCAATATCCTGCCCATGCTGGGCAGCGGCGCCTCGGCCCGGGTTCTGGAAGAGGCCGGTATTGAGCAGACGGATCTATTTATCGCGGTAACTGACAGCGATGAGGTAAATCTCATCTCCTGCATAATGTCCAAGCAGTATAATGTCAAAACCAGGGTGGCCAGGGTCAGGAATGAAGACTTTTACGCTTCAGGCCAGTCTCTCAACGAAAAGGCGATGGGGATTGATCTGCTGATAAGTCCGGATCAGGCCATGACCGAGGAAATAATCCAGCTCAGCATAATCTCCGAGGCCTTTGATGTGGCTGAATTCGCTGACGGCCAGGTTGAACTGCTGGGCTACGAGATATTGCCCGGTAATCCCCGTATCGGCTCTTCTCTCCAGAAGCTGCAGGCCATCCAGAGCCAGAACAACTTTGTCATGGTCGCCATTCTTCGAGAGGGAGTCACTATTATCCCCAGGGGCGACCAGCAGATAATGGCTGGAGATAAAATATACCTGGTGGTGCGTAAAAAAGATTTAGCTGAAGTTGAAGGCCTGTTTCATTTTACCAGCAGGGCGCCGAAAAATGTCTTTATCATTGGCGGCAGCGCCATCGGCTACATGGTGGCCCGGCAGATGGAAAAGAAAAAAATCAACGTCAGGCTGGTGGAGGAAGATTCCGGGCGCTGCGAGGAACTTATCGCTCTGCTGGAAAATACGGTTGTCCTCAACTTTGACGGGCTTGAGGCCCATGATCTGCTGGAAGAAGGCATTGACCAGGCTGATCTGGTAATTTCCGTAACCAACAGTGATACCAATAATATCCTTTCCAGCCTGCTGGCTAAACATCATGGCGCGAAAAAATCAATTACCCACATAAGCCGGCCTGATTTTATTCCCCTGCTCGGCAAGCTGGGCATTGACGTGGCCTTAAGTCCCAGGCTGGTGGCCGCCAACATGATTCTTCGTTTTGTCCGGGGCAGCGGCAATATAATTTCCGCCACAACCCTGAAGGGAAGTAATGCCGAAGTTGTGGAAATAAAGGTAGCCAGGCGCCAGGATCTTATTGGTATCCCTCTTAAATTACTGAATTTTCCAAAAGATACTGTTTTAGGTGCTATTGTCCGCAAAGGCAAGGTAATTATCCCCTCGGGCGAGACAAAGCTTAAAGTAGACGACACTCTTGTTATTTTCTTTGCCAAGGGAGATATCAAAAGTGTTGAAGATTTTTTTGAATAAAAAGTCCTGAGGAAATTTTATGCGCATAGGTGGAGTTTTTAATGTCATCGGCAAACTCCTTATCCTGCTTTCTCTCTTTCTCCTGACCCCGATTCCTTTCAGTTTCTATTTTGCTGATGGCATGAGCCATGTTTTTCTGCTCTGCTCCGGCCTGGGAGCTTTGACAGGCGGTATTATCCTGGCAATCTTCGCCCCGGAAAATGACCTTGGTTACCGGGACGGGTTCGCGGTAGTGGTGATGAGCTGGCTGGGCCTGGCCTTCCTGGGAGCGCTGCCCTATTATTTCAGCGGTGTAGACTATAGCTGGGTTGACTGTTATTTTGAGTCAATGTCAGGTTTTACCACTACAGGATCAACTATTTTCACCAATATCGAGGCCCTGCCGGAAAGCGTACTTTTCTGGCGTTCAGTCACCCACTGGCTGGGAGGTATGGGAATCATTGTTCTCTCCCTGGCCATTCTTCCCCTGCTCGGCGTGGGCGGCATGCAGCTTTTTCAAGCGGAAATGCCCGGCCCCACCAAGGATCGTCTCGCTCCCCGCATTCAGGATACGGCCCGTATTCTCTGGGGGGTTTACCTGCTTTTTACCGTACTGGAAATTTTACTCCTCATGCTGGGCGGTCTTAATTTTTATGACGCAATCTGCCACGCCTTCGCCACCTTGGCCACCGGTGGTTTTTCTATCCATAATGCCAGCGCCGGACATTTTCAGTCTGCCTATGTCGAATATGTTATCCTGATTTTCATGTTCTTGGCCGGAGTTAATTTTTCTCTTCATCATCGGGCTCTGTGGACCGGAAAAATTTCCACATACTGGGAGAATGAAGAATTCCGCCTCTATCTTACCCTGATCATTGGAGCCACCCTGATAATTCTCGGGGTCAATATGTACCACCATGTTTTCAGCGACATCTATAATGGTTTCCGATCCTCTCTTTTTCAGGTGCTGACCATTATTACCACTACAGGTTTCGGCACCGCGGATTTTGACCAATGGCCCGCGGTCTGCAAACTGCTGCTGGTTTCCTTAATGTTTGTCGGCGGATGTGCCGGTTCCACCGGGGGCGGGATCAAGGTAGTGCGTATTCTCCTGTTCTTTAAATACGCCAGGCTCCAGCTCAGGAATCTTGTCCATCCCCGGGCCGTGGGTGCGATCAAAATGGGCGGCGAAAAAGTACCAAGAGAAGTCATGATCTCTATTCTTGGTTTTTTCGCCATTTATATTGCTGTTTTTTTTGCGGCCAGCCTTGCCGTAACCCTGATGGATGTTGATATTGTCACCGGTACCACTTCGGTAATCGCTACCCTGAACAATATCGGCCCCGGACTTCACCTTGTCGGGCCGACCCAGCATTTCGGCCATCTGCCGGCCATGGCCAAGGTTATCCTGATCTTCTGCATGCTGGCCGGTCGCCTGGAACTATACACGGTTGCCGTCCTGCTCACGCCTGATTACTGGTCCATGGCCCGTAAACCAGTATGGCGCTGGGAACTTAACCGGCAGAAGGCGGCAAGCCTGGAAACCGGAGTTGAGCTATGAGTACGGCAACAGCTGAATATGACGTTGTGGTAATCGGTGCCGGCCATGCCGGTTGCGAGGCAGCCCTGGCCGCAGCCCGGATGGGTTGCAAAACCGCCATTGTCACCATTAATGCCGACTGTATCGGTGCCATGTCATGCAATCCGGCCATCGGCGGGCTGGCCAAGGGCCACCTGGTCAAAGAGATTGACGCGCTGGGCGGAGAAATGGCAAAAAATATTGATGCCACCGCTATCCAGTTTCGGCGTCTGAATACCAGCCGGGGCCCGGCTGTCTGGTCCTCAAGGGCCCAGGCCGATCGGCTGCTATACCGGCTGCGGATGAAAAACGTCCTGGAAAATCAAGCTGGTCTGGACATTCGCCAGACCGTGGCTGACCGGCTGCTGGTAAAAGACGACCGGATCTGCGGGATAAGCACCTCACTTGATGAAACTATCACCTGCCAAACCGTAATTATCTGCACCGGCACCTTTTTAAACGGCCTGATTCATATTGGTCTTAAATCATTTCCCGCCGGACGAATGGGTGACGCGCCTTCGCTCTCCCTGGCCGACAACCTGAAAGAACTGGGGTTTGCCGTGGGCCGGATGAAGACCGGCACCACCCCCCGGCTGGATGGAACCACGATTAACTACGATGAACTGGAACCCCAGGAAAGCGATGATCCCCCCTATCTCTTTTCCTTTTCCAGTCAAAACGGCCCCAGCCAGCCCCAACGCCCCTGTTATATTACCTATACCAATCAGCGTACCCATGAAATAATTCGGGCCGGAACCGACCGTTCTCCCATGTATACCGGAATTATCGAAGGAGTGGGAGCGCGATACTGTCCTTCTATTGAAGACAAGGTCATGCGCTTTCCGGAAAAAGACAGGCACCAGATATTTCTTGAGCCTGAAGGGCTGGATACGGTTGAAATCTACCCGAACGGCGTACCTACCAGTCTGCCGGTTGATGTCCAGCTTGACATGCTCCACTCTATCAAGGGGCTGGAAGAAGTCAAGATTATCAGGCCGGGCTATGCCATTGAATATGACTATGTTGATCCCCTGGAACTCCGGCCCAGCCTGGAAACTAAAAAAATAAAAGGCCTTTACCTGGCCGGCCAGATTAACGGTACTTCAGGCTACGAGGAGGCAGCAGCCCAGGGTTTTATGGCAGCGGTTAACGCGGTAAAGAGCTGCCGGGGGGAAGTGCCTCTCATCCTTGACCGTTCCCAGGCCTATATAGGGGTGCTTATTGACGATCTGGTCACCTGCGGCACCAGGGAACCATACCGGCTCTTTACCTCCAGGGCTGAATATCGTCTCCTGCTTCGCGAGGATAATGCCGACCAGCGCCTCCGGCAAATCGGCCGGGAACTGGGCCTGGTGGACAATGAAACATACGCGCTTTTCCAACAAAAACAACAGGCCATTGAATCGGGTTTTGCCTGGCTTAATAATACTATGATCAAACCGGGGGAAAAAACAAATTCCAGGCTGGCCGCCAGGGGCAGCGCGAACCTCAAGCAGATGGTCTCCCTGGCTGAACTTTTACGCCGTCCGGAACTTACCATTGATGATCTGCCGGCTATTTCCGGCCTGGAACTGGAGGTAGCCCCGGAAATCAGGCTTGAAGTTCAGCTTCAGGTAAAATATGAAGGCTATATCAAACGCCAGGAAGAACAGGTAAACCGCTTCAAAAAAATGGAGAATATTGCCCTGCCGGAGGATATGGTTTATGAGGGACTTCCGGGATTATCAAACGAGGTTATAGAAAAATTAAGCCGGGTGCGGCCCAGTTCCCTGGGCCAGGCATCACGGATCTCCGGCATAACCCCGGCAGCTATTTCCGTACTGCAGGTTCAGCTCAAAAAAGAAAATCTTCTCTAACAACAGGTCATGACGGATAAAAAAACAACCTGCATATTATGTAATGGCTCCGGCCAGATAAGTTATTTCAAGGGGGTAAGCCGATTTCTCCTGTCCGAAGAGGAATGCCCGGAATGCGGTGGAACCGGCTTTATTTTTGTTGATGAAAAGGAAAAAAAGCAAAAAGCTCCTGATAATAAAATTTCCACGAAAAACACCGAACTGTAATTTTTTATACGATAAACTTCTTCGAACTTCAAATCATCCGGGCAATACGTATTTCTCTTCTTCGTTCCTTGATCAGGTACATGGATACAGTAGTTCCCTGATTAAGAACTGAATTAATGGCTATTTTACCAAGCTGTTCTTCAATAATTCTCCGGACAAATGTCAACCCCATGCCGATATGGGTTGTTTTGTTGCTGTAAAAATGAGCAAAGATATGCTCAATATTTTCCTCAGGAATCCCCACGCCATGATCAACAATCTGAAACAGGCAGGGACGGGAATGCTCCGGATCATACCTGATACGGAAAACAACCTTTTTGTCCTGATCATTCGCACGATAGGACTCACAGGCATTTATCGCCACAGCTTCAATTGCGGTTAACAACAGTTCCTGGTCAACCAGCAAAATTGCGTTATCTATATCATCCTGGTATTCGCCGACAAATTCACATCCCATGGAGGGAACTATTTTCCGTAGGCGCTTTTCTATTAATCCAACTAATTGTTTCATCTTGACAGGGGCAGGATTGGGCCTTGGCATCATGATAAAATTATTAAGCGTATCCAGCAGGTTCTCCAGGCGTCCTGCCTCCTTAATAATGGCCTGGACTTTTGGAGAATCCCTGTCGCCGCCATCAAGCCGCCGGGCGCAGCCGCCAATGACCGTGACCGGATTACGGATCTGGTGACTGATATCATCAACAAGGCGTCCCAGGAAAGCTTTACGCTCAGAGCGTTTAAGGGAACGTTCAAGGAATTTCATATTGGTAATATCATGAATAGTAAAGGCCATGCCCTCTTTATTGTCTTTCCAGCGGAAGAAAGTTCCGGCAATCATGCCGAGAAAAGTAGTGCCGTCAAAGCGCTGCAGCATGGCCTCGCCTTCAAATTCCTGTTCTTTTTTTATTAAGCCGATAATATTGGGTACCATAATTTCTTCATCGTCAGCCATGAAAAGTTGTGCTATGTTTTGATGCCGTAAGGTGTTGATCGTGGTGTTAAACATTTTAGCGGTTCGGCTGTTGGCAAAAACAATCTGCTGTTGTTCGTCAATAACCAGGATGGCATTGTGAATAATATTCAGCAAATCGCCTATCAGCTTGGGAGAAAATTCTATTTCAGGAGTTTTCATATTACCAATCTCGTTAAATTTTTTCTAAAATCATTTACTGGAGGGAATATTCGCTTCGCTCTCTTTAAGGCATAGGGCATTCTCGGACAGCCTTCTGGGAGGTTGTCCGAGAATAGCGAACCTACTGCAAAATCGGATAAATTGGCCCATTTTTCCGCTAATTTTCTTTAAATAGCGCTGCTATTCGCAGA
>JANTFJ010000150.1 GCA_024763495.1 Desulfobulbaceae bacterium
TTACGCGTAATTATATGATTAAATTTCACCAGGGCTATACTAAATAAATATATGCATCATGATTGCAGATTCAACTGCCCCGAAGGGGCCTCTTTTTTCAAGCCGAGTCTTGGAAAAAACTTAGTGCCTTACTCCAGAGAAGACGTTACAAAAAAACAAGAAGTTCAGGTAGCAATTTTGGACAATAAATCAATTAACCGCTGAACAATGTTACTGTTACTGTAGGAGCCCAGCCCTCTGGGCGATTCATTCGCTGAACAGTTACATTATATTATTAAGGATGGGGGAAAAATAATGCTCACCAGTGAAAAAAGAGATAATGCCAGGGTACCTGCAAAATTTGATGTCAGCTGTATCCACGAAGGAGACTATCTGATTTCTTTTTCAAAGGATATCTCTGCTGACGGAATGTTTATCTGCACTGATACGCCGGTCGGAGTCGGCAGCTCAATTGAACTCGCTTTTAAAATTGATAATTTTAAATTTTCCATGGAAGCCGAGGTTGTCTGGGCTAATCTTGATGGCTCGGAAAAGGATAAGGGGATGGGCATCAAGTTTGCTAATCTTGATAACGCGACAAGAGAAAATATGCTGCGAGCCGTAAACCGGGTGGCGATTCTGGATTTACCGCAATAATTTACCGTGAAAATACCCCGGAAGTACCGGGGAGCACAATTCGCATTTTCATGTTCGGGGTGACTGGAAAAGATTTGATCCAGCCATGCTGGTACTATTCAAGCAGCCTCAAACAGGTAAGCACCCTTAAAAACAGGGCATAAATTCCGACTCCGTGAGATGCTGGTGAACGCTTACGTTTTTGAGTGAACCCTTAGTCGAGCCAGATGTGGACAGTTCCGTGACTGTTTTCAGCAAATTCAAGAATTGTGCTTTTTTCATTCTCCTGGGAAGCAGCCGGCTGTAAGCGGTCATATCTCTGTAATTCATTATAGGAAATTACCCGCTGGACATCATTAACATACTCATATCTTCTTTCCGAGTATAGTCTTAATCCCTGGGCCAGGGTTAAGGAATCCCGCGTTTCTTTGCGCAGCTCTCGCAGTTCTTGATATGCCGGCAACCGATTCAGGGTTAGAATATAGGCTTTAACGGAATCTAGAATTGAATCGTAAATTGCTATTTTGTGACTTTTTCCACTTTCTCTTCGTTTCGGAATTATACCTGATATTCCCCAGGTCCATACTCCGAACAGGTTATTCCCCTGTCTGGCAAAACGCGATGTTCCCCAGGAAGATTCGATTGCGCTTTGAGCCAGAATCATGCTGACAGGATAAATATCCACTTTATCCCGAAGTTCATTTAAGGTCTCTGCTTTATATTTGTTTCCCAGATTTTGCAGGAATAATATTTCCTGACTGGTCAAAGATCTCGTCACCTCATGAACATAGGTGTTATCAAAGTTTGTTCCGATTTCTTGGGAAATCCTCAACAATTCAGTACGCTCCTCAGCCACCTCTGTCAGGGCTGCCATGACAACGGGTAGCAGGGTATGCAGAAAAGCTCTTTTTTTGATATTTATTTCAAGTTCGTGAAGGTTTTCCGGTAATTCGGAAAAAATAACTTGGGGGATTTTTGATTGGTCGGTGATTTCCCAGAGGTTTTCCTCTTTAAGTTGGCTGATAAGGTCAGCGGCGGAAACATTTTTTCGCATGGCGATTCCACGCGGAACCTCAACCTCCATCTGAGCAGGAGACTCGGCAACAGCAGGAAGGCCTGGTGCAGAAATAATGGGCTGGAAAGCTTGCTTTTGTTGATTGGCAGGATAATAAGCGCTTATAATAGTAACCAGAATAAGCACAGCGAAAAGTCCTGCGGCGACAGAAATTTCCGGTCTGGAGGAGACAGCAGTCCGTAAAACAGGAACAGCGGTTCTCAGTCCATTAAGAATAATTCCGTTTATCTGCTGATATAATTGTCTAACTGTCTGCTGTAGGCATTCAAGCGCAGGACATCCCAATTTTAAACATTTAATCATTTAGTTCTTCTCATATAAAAAATCAGCTATTTTTGCGTATATCTACTTTAATCATTTTTTTCAGGATTCATTATCCTGAAAGGGCAGTGAACTCAGTGCCTTCAAGGTAACTGCTCACAGGGGCACCGAACGGAGTCGGAGTTTATGCCCTGTTTTTAAGGGTGCTTATCTCTTTCCGCCATCAGCCCGGCTTACGTATGATTCATCCGCAGTGCCGACCTGATCCACAAAAATCTCCAGCATCCTGTAACCAGTTACAATTACGATAGTTAGCGCAATTAAGACGCTTACCCCGTGAGTTGTTACAAAAATTACTTATAAGACTTTTTACTGAATCCGGCAACAATTAAAAATAAGGAGCCGATCAAGAATAAAATAAAAGATTCAGAGGCAACGAATTTAAGGAAGATAGGCTTCATGGGACATAGGGCATCTACAGCCGTGGCAATATTTCCTGAACCTGCCAATATTATTAAACAAAAAATAAAAATAAATTTTTTCATTTTATTCTCACCAGTGAATTTGACATTTTTACAGTAAAAATACCCCGGAAATACCGGGAAGCACATCTCGCATTTTCATGTAGGGGGGTGGCCGGAAAAATTTTTGTCCAGCCATGCTGGTTTCAGTGGGTTATGATTTATTTGTAAGCGCACCATGACATCACTCAATATTCACTGTCTGTTTTAAAAAGCAACTGGCGTGCCATGAGTATAATAATTTAATTATATTAAGTAATGTTAGATAGTTAATCTTGACAATCCATAATTTTTTCTAACCTTTTATACGTTTATTTTCCGACAAACCGGATAAGGTGTCCTGAGAACCGGAAAAATGTCCATATTACACCTTATCTCTACTAATTTATTTTTGAGTGAGACCTTAACTCTGCACTGTAACTGTTCAGATGTGCTTCATAGTTTCACCAGGTTCGAATGCCGGGTGTTCCTGGCAAAGGCCTTTGACTTTATGGACGGATGTAGTGGCAAGTGCATTATTGACAATACTCATGTCATTGTGGCAAGCGGTGTCGGCCCTGAAGCCATTATTACTCCGGAAATGGAGCACTTTGGCAGGATCTACCAGACCAGGTTTGTGCCCCACTGGTTGAATGATCCTAACCGAAAGGCTCGGGTGGAACGTCCCTTCCACTATATCGAGCACAACTTTATCCCCGGTCGCAGGTTCCGTTATTGGGCCGACCTCAACCGGCAGGCTGAAGAGTGGTGCATCAAGGTGGCAAATCCCAAACATAAACGTTCACTGGGGATGAGCCCCGATGCAGCTTATATCATTAAAGCCAAGCCTCAAGCTATTACCTCCGGTGCCGCCTCCTGTTTACAAAAGCTTTTACCGGGTGGTTGACATCCAGCTCAACTGCATCAAGATATTCCTTTGATATCCACCCTGTCTCGTGGCCGGCAAGATCGGTTCCTTAAAAATAGACAAAACAGAAATCGGGACAGCTGGAATTTAAGTGATCAGCAGCGGCTTGTGCAATTTTAATGTCACAGTTTTCCACTGAGCTGCTTTTTATAAGATGGGAATGGTCAAGTGATCCGGGGGATGAAAGGTTCCTGAAGTGTTCCCAGGAGTAAAAAGCAGCGGTCTTCTTACCAAAATCTTTTGCCACATCGATAATACTTCTTGCCTCAGATGATGGAGTAGGATATCCGGTATTGGTAAGTACATTGTGATGTATCGGTTTTAACGATGTAAAAATACTGAAATGAACAGGCAGTGTGATCGAGGGAGTTACGGTGCTGGCGTTCAAGGTGTGTGCACCATTTTTGATCATATAATCAATATTTGGTGTTATTGCCTGTTCTAATCCATCGGTTCTACAGCCATCAATAATCATCAGAATTGTTTTCATCTTTCTTACAGCTCTTTACCCAGATCCGCATTAACCAATCGCTGTCTGACTTCAAGCAGTTTTTCAATCAAGGCTGATTCATGTTTTCCGTAAGCCTTGGCATCGGGTACGCGTTTCACCACTACCCCCAACAATTCGGTTATGGCATTACCAATGGAATTTTGGCTGATGGTTACTATCAGTTTTCCCTCATCATTACGAAAAATCAGTTGCTTGAAAGCAGGTTGCCAACGGATGGTATTGGCATACTTGGCGTTTGATATGCAGATATCACGCACTTTTTTCGCCGTTGTCAGAAAATTATTATTAAACAACAATATCCGTTCAACCTGATCCGGGAAATAAACATTTTCTGGAATCGGTGCATTGCGGGTCGACACCTGTGAAAAAAATGTCCGGTAAAAATCAAGAAATCCCTTGAGTATTTCATCATAATCGTGCCAGAAGCAGATATTTTTCAAAGTCTCCGATCCTCCCGGAATCTCCCAGCTCGGTAGCCCTTGTGGATATCCGGTCAGTTTCAATGTCGAGGTGTTACTGTCAGTTGTGTTCAAAATATTCAGATCAAGTGCATCAAAAAATCGATGATAAATATCACTCATATGCGATTGAAATAAACTGTGCTGCCCACCGTCGGTAAGATTTGGATTATCCGAATCAGCCAGCCTGGCATAAACCAGCTGTTTTTTATTGAAAACAATAAAATGATTATGCAACATGCGGATGCTTGGCACTCCCGGTGAAGTCATTGGCCAGGTGGCGTCAAGACTGGCTTCACCTGCCAGTACAAGAGCCTCTTCAGGGTCAGGATATTTTTCGAGCATATAGTCGATCAAAATTTGATTCATTCGATTCCAGACATGTTTTACATGGGACGGCAACTGGGTTCTCCGCACGGGTCGCCCCAACGGATCCAACACAAACTTGGAGGTGTTGTAAATAATCGAGGTGTCAAATTCATTGCTGTGCCCCAGTGCTTTACGATACAGGAGCAAATTTTCCGGATTGCACAGCAAGCCATTGTTGTTTTCAAGATCATTCAGATTTTCAGCACTGTTATAGAATTCATTAAGCTTAATACCTTCTGGAACATTCAACTGAATGGGACGAAAGGGAGTAATAATTTCTCGTGGACCGACAATCATGGGCATCCTCAATATTTCGTAACTATGCAACACATGATTCATATTGAAGATAGATACCAGGGAAACACCTTGGCTCATGAATAGCATAAGCATGGTCAGATAACTTCCCGAGTAAGTCAGCAGCAAAGGGTGGTCATGGTACCGATCAGCACAGCAACGGCTAGCAGAGAAATCAGTACCGGATACTGGCCATTGAGAAATGCAGGAATCATAACCTTCTAAAAGACTAATCCTGTATGGTTAGTATTCGGTTAGTGAAATGTTAAAAGTTAGTTATTATCTTGAGGTAACTGCTCACAGGGTACCAGATCCGGAGTCTTTCAAGCTCGCTTACTCGCACCCTGTAATCAGTTACAATTACGGTGGTTAGCGCAATTAAGGCGCTTACCCGGTGAGTAGTTACCCTTTAAGTAAGGATGTCCGCAGGTTGTGGGCATGTAACGGCCTTAGAATTTGTATTTCATGTCAAACATATAGAGATCAGCCTCATCTGCGTTATTCCGTTCCAGCGCCTCATAAAATTGAGCTGAAAAGCCAAAAGAACAATTGCTGGTGAAGCTGTAGCGTGCTTCAAATTTATATCCCTTAAGATCCGTATTAGAGACACCGGTGCCAAAATCCTGATCGGTGATGTCTCCCATAATTGAATCAGCCTCAATCTCCGTATAGGATGCCTTAAGCTTCACTGCATCAATTTTGGCCTCCATTCCCAGTATCCAGCCCATATTTTCATCTTCTGGATCCAGTGCGCCGCCAAGAACTCCCTGGCCGACATTGCCGTCCGCGCCGAAATTGTTCCAAATCTGGCCATAAAAAGATAGTTTTGCCGGGCCGGCTGGAAGAGTTAATTTTGTATAAATATCAATTAGATAATATTCATATCCGTCATTTGGCGCTTCATGGTTGGAAAAAACTGAATCCCAGTATTACCCACTAGCAGCGACCAGGAGCTTCATGCCTGCTATTTTGCTGTTCCACCCTAGCTGTCCTGCGTACATCATGGCTGTATTAGAGCCGTCATCTTTGAAATACCGGGTTGCATAACCACCGGTGGTCGCAAAAGGGCTGGTTTTGTCACCATAATGCAGGTTCAAGCCGGTAGGACGAAGATCACTTTCCCAGTAAAGCCAGCTTTTCTGGAAAGGGTTTTTCTGCTGGCCGACAGTAATAGTAAATATATCCATTTTATGTTTGGCATAAGCGTAATCCAGTCTCAGATCGCTGGTTTCAAAGATTTCGTTTTTTGACCAAGTGTAATTTGTTGAAGTCGCATCTGAACCACCGGAGGCAAGACCAAGGCCGATTTCCCAATTCTCAATTTTGTTTTTCCACACTCCGCCAAGACGAACCCGGCTCCGCCAACGGTTGGTAGAATCATCATCTTCCCCATATTTTTTTCGATCTCTATACTCGTAACGTACCCTGAGATCGCCTTTTATTTTTATTTGATCTATAGCTTTGTTGGCCAGCTTGATCGGGCTGCCGGCGGCAGCA
>JANTFJ010000151.1 GCA_024763495.1 Desulfobulbaceae bacterium
ATTATCGCAGGGCGTGGAGCACGCGCATGGCGGCGCCCCTGAATCCCTTACAGTTATGGGGTTATCGCCACCTGGGTGTACTTTATTGAGCGCTATCGTTACGAACATCAAAAGGTAGCTCCTGTCATACTGAGGTTAATTTATTTTCATACATCAACATATCAGCCTTTGACATTAATTCATCTAAAGAACAGGGATGGTAAGGATCATAACGGATTACCCCAAAACTGATCGACAGGTCAAATTCATTTTTATGCATTTTTTTTATTTTGGCTAAATTATTGTTTATCCGCCGGGTAATCATGTCTTCGGAAATAACAATATTATTTTCAGCTAAATTGCCGTTCAACAGGGCAACAAATTCGTCACCGCCAAGACGACCGATGATGTCGGAATCACGAAACATTTTCAAAACTTCGGCAACTTGCACCAGTGCCTTGTCTCCGGCCTTATGTCCCCAGTTATCATTAATCAGTTTCATATCATTAATGTCGACAAAAACCAGGTAAAAGGGCGCCTGTTTCCGGTCAGCTACCTTGATATGCTGTTCTGCCAGGGTAATAAAGCCCCTGCGGTTTAAAATCCCGGTCAACTCATCGGTAATTGACAATTTATGCAGCCGTTCTTCCAGTTTTTTCCGCTCAGTAATATCCACGAAACTGACAATTATAAATTTCTGACCGGAAATTTTCTGGATAGTAGACGTTATGAGAACAGGAATTTTTCGACCAGCCATATTATCAAGCAAATGTTCAAGTTTTTCTGAGCATTGTTCACCGTCAGCCGCGCATTTCTGTATATTTTTCCGGCAAATAACTTTGTTGCATCCCTGGCCGATAATATCTTTCCGGTTCAAACCGATCATCTGGGCGGCAACAGGATTAACATCAACGATGGTTCGAGTTTCTTCATCTATCACCACAATACCGGCCTGGACGGAATCAAGCAGGGATCTAAGATATTCGTTGGTATCGCTTAATTTTTCCAGGGCCTCTTTTCTGGCTGTTATATCGGTAAAAACCCCCTGTAATATCCTCATGTTAAGAACTGTTGACGAGGAAAAAGAAACCTCCACTGGTACAGTTCGACCAGTTTTGGTCACAATTTCAGTTTCTACTTTATTGGAAAAATTATTATCAGTCTCAGCATTAAATAATCCGGCGAAATCTCCAGCCTTATCAGCGTTGTAGAGCATTGACCGATGATGACCGATAAGGTTATTTGTCTGTCGGTCAAAAAGTGACTCAGCCGCGCTGTTGCAATTAATTATTATGCCGGTATCATGATTAAACCAGATAATGGCATCAAGGCTGTTTTCAAAGATAACCCGAAACCGTTCAATACTGTTCTGCAGATCAATTTCAGCCTGAAGTCTCTTGGTCACATCTTTGATAATAACTATAATGGAATTATAAGAGGTATCCTTAACGGCAATAAAACTTAAAGCAATATATCGATCATTTACTTTTATTCTCTTCTCTTCCGAGAGTTCCTGTAGAGATTTTCCCAGATGAGCAAGCAAAGCTGCAACGTGACGGGAATCATGTTCGTTAAATAATTTTACAAAAACAGTTCCCAGGAGAGCGGTTTCCGGAACACCGAAAAGATCTATGGCGAAAGAGTTTGCGTAAATAATCTCCCCGGCTGAAGTCAATTCGAGAATTCCGACATTGATATGACCGGCAATAACCTCATAATGTTTTCTGAGGGTGATCATTTCCCGGGAGATTTCCCGGTCATGGACTTCCTGGTAGCCGACTTTCCCGGCAAGGGAATCAAGATCTGTTTCAAGCTGGTTAATAACTTTGATAATGTGCCTGCCAAGATTGGGCCCCTTGGCAATACAGCAGACAGCACCGAATTCAGCCGGATCAAGATCGGACTCCTTGGCAATTCCGGAAATGATTATAATGGGAATATGGCGCAATTCAGGCATCCCGCGGATAATCCGGCAGAGTTTTTCACCGTTTATCTGCGGCATAATCAGATCGGTAACAATATAATCCGGAACTTCCCTCTTGAGAATTTCCAGGGCCGCAAGACTTGAGTCGGCAGCTAAAACATGAAAATTTTCTTTTTGAAGAAGTTTTTTTATAAAAGTTAAAATTACCGGATTATTATCTACTATCAGAATTTGTTTCATTCTGGCATTTCCAGGTTTGACCGGGTGAATGGTTAACTCCTGACAGCGTTCTGTCAGGTAACGCTTTGCGCAACCTGACCTGCGCGGACATCGCCATGGCTTAGGGTATGTCACCTGCGCGGGTCATGGTGGGAGCAGAGCGAGTTCCATGACATTCATGCTGCAATAATACTAAAAAAATAAATAATTTGTTGGAATTTTTTTAAGAAAAAGCGCGTTTTGCCCTCGGTAATCTCTCTATTTATCGTTAAAAACGGCCATAACAATTTAATTTTATATGAATAACAGGAAAATAGAGACTGCTGCTGCTGGTCGCTGAAAACGTAACCGTTCACCGGGGGCTACTTGTTTACTTATAACTCCAGTCTGTATGCATTGTTCTCCAGTGCCTTAGATTCGTTCATTTGAGCCTGCGCCGCATACTGTTGTTATGTAAGCAGGCCCAGGTAAGCGAGGAACGAGACTCCGAATGGACAAAGATGTAAGCGTAGACTCCGTGAGGTGCAGGTGAACGCTTACCTGAAAACAAATGAAGGAATTAAAGACTATAAAGCATTATTTTTCTCGCTATTTTCTCCGTCTTTTTTGGGGAATTCTGGCAGTTATCAGTGTGGATTTCTGCCAGTTATGGATTCCCCGACTGATCAAAAAAGCGGTTGATGAACTCGCAGGTTCCGCCCCTGAACGAAGTGTCCTGTTGTTCTGCGGTCTCAGTATTTTCGGGCTTGCCGTTTTAATTGCTCTGCTGCGTTTTATCTGGCGTCGACTGATTCTGGGATTTTCACGGCTGCTGGAAATGAAGCTGCGGAATAAATTGTTCAGCCACATACTCACCCTTGACCGCGCTTTTTTTCAACAAAAAACCACGGGTGAACTTATGGCTCTGGCGACTAATGATCTCCAGGCAGTACAAATGGCCTGCGGCATGGGGATCGTCGCGGCAATCGATGCTATGGTCATGGGAACAGCAGCCCTGGCCTGCATGTTTTATATCCAACCTACCCTGGCGGCAACAGCCCTGTTGCCCATGCCTGTATTAATTGTCGGAGCCAGGATTTTAACCAGGAAACTGCATCGCCTTTTTACCACTGTCCAGGAAGAATTTTCTCAACTGACCGAATTCAGCAGAAGTACCCTGGCCACAATCCGCCTGGTTAAGGCTTATAACCAGGAACAATACCATGCCGGAAAGTTTGCCGAATTAGGTCAATCATATGTCCGTCATAACTTTCGGCTCTCCTTTATTAACGGAGCTCTCTTCCCTCTTTCCGGTCTTGTCGCTAATACCAGCATGTTTCTCATACTGCTGGTCGGCGGCAGGCAGGTTGTTAACCAGGAAATTTCCATTGGTGATTTTGTCGCTTTTACCGCCTATCTCTACATGCTTACCTGGCCGATGATGGCTTTGGGCTGGGTAGTTAATCTTTTCCAGCGCGGGAGATCTTCCCTTAAAAGAATAAACCATATCCTGGATGCCGCTCCTGTCCCGGCCATATCCCTAAAAGGGATAATCCCGGCAAAAGTAAAAGAAATTCGATTGAACAATCTTTCTTTCAGCTATCCGGGCAATGACAGGCTGATAATAAAAAAGGTCAACCTGACAATTAAAACTGGAATCATGGGAATTACCGGCAAAACCGGCAGCGGCAAAAGCACCCTCTGTCATTTACTTGCTCATTTATATCCATTGGAAAAGCAGATGATTTACTGGAACGGCCAGGATATTAATGAGCTGGATTCAGCCGCAGTCAAAAGCCAGATAGCTTATATTGAACAGGATGGCCGGCTCTTTTCCGATACTGTCAGGAATAACATTGCCATGGGCAGGCCGGAGGCTGAATATCGTGAGATCGTGAGAGTTGCCGGATTAGCAGCTATTCATGACGAAATCATGGAGATGAAGCAGGGCTACGATACCGTGATCGGTGAAAAAGGTATACTGCTGTCCGGGGGGCAGCGCCAGAGAATTCTCCTGGCCAGGGCATTACTGCCGGGCAGGCCCCTGCTTATTATTGATGACGCCCTGTCCGCGGTTGACGGAGAAACCGAACAACGGATTATTACAAGCCTCAGTGCTTACTCCCACTACCGGATATGTATAATTGTCTCCCATCGAATTGCTCCCCTGGGCCTGGCGGATAAAATTATTATTCTGGATGACGGTGTGGTGGTGGCGGCCGGTTCTCATGCCGAGCTTAAACGGGATAATGAATTTTACGCCACTATCTGTGAACAGCAGAAGGTATCCTGATGCGCACCGGTTTTGGATATTCTGAAGAAGGCCATCAAAGGACGGTCACTGACAAGAAAATACGGCAACGGCTGCTGATACTGGCCCGCCCTTACCTTTCCCGGATCAGCGGCGGCCTGCTTTTTTCCCTGATTGTTACAGCGGCGAGCCTGCTGATGCCCTATATAATGCGCCTGGCCATTGATAATTTTATTATTAATCCAGATATGGTTCAGGCCGAACGGATCCAGGGAATAACCAGGCTGGCAACCTGGTTTCTACTTATCATGATCTCCGGAGCCGCGGCTAATTTCTGCCAGATAGTTATCCTGGAATGGGTTGGCCAGAACATGATGGATAATTTGCGCCGGCAACTCTTCAACCATACCCTGCTCCTGCCTGTTTCATTTTTCAATAAAATGCCCGTCGGGCGGATAACTACCAGGATAACAAATGATATTCAGAATATGTACGACATGTTTACCTCGGTCGTGGTTACCGGAATAAATGACCTGATTCGCTTCAGCGCCATTTTGATCCTGCTTTTCCTTTTTAACTGGCGACTGGCACTGGCCATCAGCCTGGTTATTCCTTTGCTGGTTATAATAATTTTTTATTTCGGCAGGCTGGCCCGACGTATTTCGCGAAAAATAAGGAGCAGGCTTTCCACGATTAACTCATTTATTCAGGAACATGTTGAAGCAATTTCATCTCTGCAGCTTTTCGGCGCTGAACAGCGGGCCCTGGACAAATTTAAAATTCTGGGAAAGGATTATTACCAGGCAGTCATAACTCAAATTTGCCTGTTTGGTTTTTTTATGCCATTGATTCAAGTCCTGCAATCAACCGCGATAGCCATAATTATCTGGTATGGAGGTGGAGAAGTTATCAAGTCCCGGCTTTCACTGGGTGATTTAACTGTCTTTATTTCTTATATTCGTCTTTTTTTTCAACCCGCCCGGGAATTATCACAAAAATATTCAATTATCCAGTCAGCCATGGCTTCCGCAGAAAGAATTTTTCAACTCCTGGACACGGAAGCGGCAGATAACAGGGGCATCTTTCCGTTGAAACCGGCAGGCAAGATCAAATTTTTTCATGTATCTTTTGCCTATAAGCCTGGAGAGCCGGTGATAAACGATGTCAGCTTTACAGTAAACCAAGGTGAAACCCTGGCCATTGTCGGGGCAACCGGGGCCGGGAAAAGTACAATTATAAATTTACTGGAACGTTTTTATGAGCCGGACAGCGGAACAATTACCCTGGATGACCGGCGGCTGGATGAAATTTCCCCGGTTTGGCTGCGAAATCAGATCAGTCTTGTTCCCCAGGATATTTTTATTATTCCGGGAACCATCAGGGATAACATTGTTCTTGATCAGGAAATCAGCAATGAAAAATTGAGAGAAATCCTTCGACTTTCCCAGATGAACAAGGTTGTGGACAGCCTGCCGGCAGGACTGCATACTGAACTTGGCAGGGAACTTGAACTTTCCAGCGGGCAAAAACAGTTGCTCAGCATTGCCAGGGTTATGGCCAGGAACCCCCGAATACTTATTCTTGATGAAGCAACAGCAAATATTGATTCAGCGACCGAGATGCTTGTTGATCAGGCCTTAAACAGCGTTATGGCAAAACGTACCAGTATCCTGATCGCTCATCGCTTTTCAACAATCCGCCGGGCTGGAGCTATCATTGTCATGAAAAAAGGGAAAATTGTTGAAAAAGGATGTCATGATGAGTTGATGAGAATGAAGAGAGAATATTATAATATGGTAAATGGCCTGACAGCAGAAGAATAATGCCGCCTCCAGCTTCCGACTTCTGTCTCCTGCCCTCTGATATGGAGCCACCTACCAGAGTCGAACTGGTGGCCTTTCGATTACGAATCGAATGCTCTACCAACTGAGCTAAGGTGGCCCGCAAAACATCTGTTTTTTCAAGGCGCAATGCATAATGTCAGTAGCAATTTTCTCGGCAACTGTCAAGAAAAGAGGCGGAAACACGGGTAAATTTGTTTTTTGTTACCAGTTACAAATACTGAGATTTGCAATCATTAGGCGCTTACGGCCATTGTCTAAACAATTTTTTGTTTTGATTTTTGGTAACTTCTCCATATGTGG
>JANTFJ010000152.1 GCA_024763495.1 Desulfobulbaceae bacterium
TATTTAAAAGTGATATGAGCTTTGATTTTAATTCAGCAGCTATCAGGCCGGGGCTCTATCCGGAAATTGACCGCATTGCCGAAATCATGCGGCGTTACCCCCAGACTCTGATCCAGATTGAAGGCCATACGGACAACATCGGCAGCAATGCCTATAACCTCGAACTTTCACGCAGACGAGCCCAGGCTGTCAAGGATCTGCTGGTTCAGCGTAATGTTGACGGTCGGCGGATAAATACGGTCGGCTTTGGCGAGGACTATCCTGTTGCCACCAATAAGACCGAGGCGGGACGACGGCAAAACCGCCGGGTGGAAATTAAAATTGCGCCTACCCGGTAAATTTGTAATAGTTGTTCTGGCGGGTAAGCGTTCACCAGCACCTCACGGAGTCGGAGTTTATGCCCTGTTCTTAAGGGTGCTTACCTCTTTGCCCATTTGAGCCTGCTTGAATAGCACCAGTATGCTGCGCAGGCCCAGGTAAGCAGGGAACGAGACTCCGAATCTAAGGCACTGGTAAAAGCTTAGAGACTTAAATGTTGCAAAGATTTACTCCCTGGTGAACGGTTACGCGGCAGCAGCTGTTATGCTGTTGTCCGCCTCATATATTATCCATCTTGACCGACTTACCCTGTTTCCACCACGTGCAGGGTGGTGTTCATGGAGCGTTGACGGTTGATTTCCGGGCCGTCAGGGTAATTGTGCTTATAACAGGGGTACCACTCGGTCGAAGACATCCTTATCTTTACTGATCTGCGATTCACTGCCGATAACGCAGCAATGTCCTGCGGCCATAGCCTCTTTTATGGGCAGGCTTAGAGCCTTAAGCTCCTTTGCTGAAGCAGTCAGGATATCATCCCGCTGATGCTGAATTTCCTCCTGGCTCAGTTCGGCAATATGATCAGCTGTGGCCCGGTCACCTTTCATGGCCGGAGTCAGCGGGGCATCGAGCCGTCCGATGGCGCCGATTATGTACTTGCGCAGTTCTCTTTCCGCCGGGGAGAATTTTTCGATGTAGGCTGCTGTATTATCATAGGTCTCAAGGGTGCGGCGCAGGTTGGGGTCGCGGTAGGAGGTAAAGAAAAAAGTGCCGTCATGGATAAAATTACATCCCGCCCCATAGGCCCCGCCCTTGACTCGAACCTGGTTCCAGAGATAATCAGTGCTGATAATTGTCTGGAGCAGGCGCAGGCGGTTATCATAATTGAATCCGGCTTTATGCAGATCAGCGGACTTGGCGACATACTGCACCTGGCCGGGAATGATAAAACCTTCGTTTTTTCTAGTGGTTAACAGAGTCTCTTTGTTCTTTTCCCCTGGCTGGAAAGGACACTTGGCTACCACCGTCATGATTTTGTCCTTTACCGGTTGACAGTCGTTTTTTCCGGCAGTGATACTGAGCAGAGCCTGATCCCGGTTAAATACGGCCCGGGCAACGCGGTTTAAATTTTCGATAATATCATCAGCCCTGGCAGCAAAATCCTCATCAAGCCCACGGATAAAACGGTAAAAAGAGATACCGTTCAGCAACTCGTGAAATGCCCCTCTTTCCGAAAGATAGGAAGCTGCCCTGGCCCTGGCGTATATATGGCCTGACTGCATGATGTCCATTTCCAGACCGGAACGGGTTTCCCTGATAATGTCATGTAACCGTTTTTTGTCGCTGAAGTCGGTTTTGAAAATTATTTCGTTAAGCAGTTCCGCCATTTTACCTGTTTTTTCATGCAGTGATTTGGCCGCGATTTTGAACTTCGGATAAAAAATACCCGGCTGTTTATATCTGCCAAAGTCTTCTGTCGCAAAGGAAAGTCCGCCGAGATGGACGTTGATCTCATTAACCAGGCTCATGTAATCATAATTTCTGGTGTTCATCCGGCCCAGGACGGTTTCCAGCAGGCCAAGACAGGGGATATTGTCGCGGCTGATGGTCCCGGCATTGAAATAAAGATTAACATAACTGATATTATTACTGAACTGGGGATGGAGAAGGACTTCAATTTCAGCGGATTTTTTTTCCAGGGGCAGTATTTCCGCCTCCGGCCTGATGTCGGAGAGGGATAACAGGGGAATGGCGTCAAGATATTCCGGCAGGTCAGGAGTCTGCTGGTATTCATGAAGTTTGTCGGCCTGGGAAATTAATTCCTCCATGTCATCATCGTTCAGGCTCTTCCGGTAAGCGGCCAGTTCAGCCCGCAGTTTATCTTCCCGGCGTTTAGCCAGCCCCTGTTCCGGGCTGAGAGTAACCAGGGAGCCAAAGGTATTATCAAGAAGAAATTTTTGTATAAGTTCTTCAAAATAGCCATTGTCCATTTTTTTTCTGATCGCGGCCAGATGCCGGTCATAGCGTAAGGGCTCTAGAGGGTCAAAGCCATGAAGCCAGGTAGTCATGCACTGGAGGTTATAGACCAGTCCCTTGGGAAAGGAATGATAATCCGCTTCACGCAGCTTAAACTCAATACTGTTAACCGCGCCTGCCGTAAGTTTTTTGTCAAGGCCGTTTTTAACCTCTTCTTCCAGGGTCCGGCGGATAATGTCGAGAAAAAGCGGGCGATGTTCGAGGTTGGAATTTTTCAGGATAATGGAAAAAACCGGCTGGAGAATTTCCGAATCAAAAACCCCTGTGACATCCATGCCTATACCGGCCTCAATCAAGGTTTTTTTCAGGGGCGAAGCCGAAGTTTGCAGAAGAATCCTGTTTAAGATGGTCAGGCCGAGAACCGTTTCTACCTGGTCAACCCGGCAGCCCGCATAATTTAAGGCGAAAAATGTTTTGTCCCTGTCATTATCACTGTCGGAAATCGGGTAGCTGACCTCAAGCTCCTTTACTGTTTTAAATGGCTGCTGCCCGCTAATGGCTGAATTGAGAGTAATCTTTGAGAAATCAGCAAGATATGAGTCATTTAAAAAAGCCAGCTGTTGGGCTGGATTGCCATTGCCGTACAGGTAGATAAAACTGTTTGCCGGATGATAGTAGTCCCGGTGGAAGTCAAGAAACTGCTCATAGGTTAACCTGGGTATGTAAGCCGGATCACCGCCTGATTCAACCCCATAGGCAGTATCAGGAAAAAGGGATTGCTCGATTTTGCGAAAGAGAATTTGTTCCGGCGAGGAAAAAGCGCCCTTCATTTCATTGTAAACCACGCCATTATAGTGCAGTTCATTATCTGTCTCATCCAGCTCGTAATGCCAGCCTTCCTGCAGAAATATTTCTGGTTTTTTATATATGGCTGGATAAAAAACCGCGTCAAGGTAGACATCCATCAGGTTAAAAAAATCCTTGTCATTACGACTGGCCACGGGATAGCCGGTTTTGTCGGAAAAAGTAAAGGCGTTTAAAAAAGTGTTTAAAGAGCCTTTTAACAGTTCAACAAAAGGTTCCCGTGAAGGGAATTTACGTGACCCGCAGAGGACGGAATGTTCGAGGATATGCGGTACGCCGGTGCTGTCCGGGGGCGGGGTTCTGAAAAAAATCGAAAAAACTTTGTTGTCATCATCATTGGCCAGATGAAGCAGGCGGGCCCCGCTTTTTTCATGTTGATAAATTCGGGCTGTGCCGTTTACCTCCGGCACCTCATTTGTTGCCTGTAAAGTGAAGCCGTGCAGTTTTTTGGTCATAATTGGTTCCTGGGTTACTTACAGTTATAGGGTTGTCGCCTCATGGGGTGTAGTTTATCGAAGCGTTATCGGTTATACGTTAGCCGGACTGATCGCGGACAGGTCAGCGAGCTGGCGAGACTCCGGACCCGATACCCGGTGAGCAGTTACAATTACAGGGGCACTATCCGAACATTTAAAAGGGGTAGAGAAGGGTAGCTTTTACCCAACCCGAATATTTACGTTAGGACGCTTACCCCATGAGTAGTTACAAATTCGTTACGACAGCCATAAATTACAGATTAATACCGAGGCCAGAATTCCGGCGGCATCGGCACACAGGGCAGCAGGCAGGGCATGACGGGTACGTTTAATTCCCACGCTGCCGAAGTAGACGGCCAGGACATAAAATGTAGTCTCAGTCGAGCCCTGCATGGTGGAGACCAGGAATGACAGAAAGCTGTCTGGAGCCTGGTTGACTATCTCTGACATTATACCAAAGGCACCACTGCCGGACAGGGGCCGCATCAGGGCCATGGCCAGGGCCTCGGCCGGCATGCCGATCAGTTCGGTCAAAGGCGAAAAAACAGTAATCATGATGTCCATGGCCCCGCTGGCCCGAAACATGCCGATAGCGACAAAAATCGCCACCATAAAGGGAATAATCCGTACCGCTGTATTAAATCCTTCTTTTGCGCCTTCGGTCAATGTTTCATAAATTTTAACTCCCCTGAAATAACCGAAAATAAGCAGTAAACAGATCAAGGCAGGAATCAGCCAGTTGGAAAAATCTTTTATGATAAGGCCTGGAGCGGACGGACAGGTAAAGCGGTAGATAATTCCGCCGCAAAAGGCGGCAATCAGCAGCCAGACAAAGATTTTTCCGGCATTGCCCGGTTTTTCGAGGTCTGGGGTATCGTCAGGTTCTTCATCCTTTTCCTGTGGCAGATTCAGGCTGTCCGCAACCGGCGATGTTCCTCTGCCTGCCAGCAGTTTGGCCGCGCAGACAGCCACGCAGGTTGAGCAGAAGGTCGCGAACAGGGAGGGAATAAGGATTGCCGAGGCATCAGCAGCCCCGGCCGCGGCCCGCACCGTAATTACCCCAAGGGGAAGCAGGGTAACGCTGGAGGTATTGATAGCCAGGAAAAGACACATGGCATTGGTAGCTGTCCCCTTTTCCGGAGTAAGTTTCTCAAGTTCCTGCATGGCCTTTATTCCCATGGGCGTGGCCGCGTTGCCCAGGCCCAGAGCATTAGCGGCCATGTTCATGATCATCGCCGACATGGCTGGATGCTCTGCCGGAACATCGGGAAAGAGCCTTACCATCAGGGGCCGGACAGCCCTGGCAATTATCCGTAACAGGCCGCCTTCCTCTGCTACCTTCATGATTCCCAGCCACAGGGCCATGGGGCCGATAAGGCCGATTGCCAGGGTAACCGCACTCTTGGCCGCGTCAAACGAGGCCCTGGTGACCTCGGACATTTTGCCGGTATAGGCCGCGGTCACGGTAGCAATCAGCACCAGGGCCAGCCAGATTATATTAATTGATGATGGTTTTTGTGACATATCTTGTCTGGAGTTTTGTTAACTATTTTCGTAACTGCTCAAGCGCCATAATTTCGCTAACCACCATAATTGTAACCGGTTACAGGGTGTCGGAGATTTTTGTGAGCAGGCCGGCACAGCTTGTCAGTACCTTACTCCTGAGAAGTTATCATAAAAAAATAAAAAGTTCAGGTATTAATTTTAGACAATAAATCAATCAATTAACTGCGAACAATGTTAATGATACTGTTGGACTACCACAAGGTAATTTACTCCGGATACCCAAACCTCCGGGCGATTCATGTTATGAGCTTTGCTTAATGTTTTATCGCCCAGAGGGCTGGGCTCCTACAGGGGGCTGGGGTTTTCCCGGGTTGTGGCGATACCCATATATGTCATACGTAAGCCGGGCTGATCGCGGAAATATTCTGTGCCCTGTAAACAGTTACCTATTTTCTATACTTCCGGTAGCTTATCCAGGACCAGAGGCAAAAATAGTAACAACTTTTTAAAAAGGATAATTTTTCAATATTATATAAAATATTCCAGTGCGGGATTAGAACTTTAAGTTTGTTGGCTGTTGCCGAATTTTTTCGTAATCGGTAGGAAGCGAGTATTTCCTTGTTGCCGTAGGCAAAATATGTCCTGTCTCTCAGGATAGATAACCAATACGCGTAGTCATCCCGCATACTGCCGAGATCTTCCCTGAAATAGCGCTTTCCCAGTATCTGAATATTGCAGAGCGCGGTCGAAGGGCAGATCGGCAATGATTTTAAAATGTCATCATAGCCGACCCTGGTTGGAACAATAAATGGGCGTAAAATTTCCTCTTTTGTTTTTTCATCAATACGTCTATAGGAAGAAAAGACAATCACGGCATCCTGTTTTTCCAGAAACCGTAGTTGTTTTTCCAGAAAATCAACATTCCATAGATCATCAGCATCGAGAAATGCTGTAAAATTTCCTTGCGCCGCTTTAATGGCTTCATTCCTGGCACCGGATGATCCCCTGTTTTGCCGGAGCTCGATAAGCCGAATCCGTTTGTCCTGTTTTTGATATTGTCTGACAACCTTGATTCCCGCCCTGTTGTCCGGCGAGCAGTCATCAACAATTATCATTTCCCAATTCTTATATGATTGCCCAATAACGCTTTCTATGGTCTCTCCTACCAGTTCAGCCCCTTTATACATTGGCGTTATGACTGAGACCAGTTCCTGCTGTTTCTGTGCCACGTTATATTCCTGAATCGTAACTTCTCATGGGGTAAGCGTCCTAACTTCGCTAACCCCTGTAATTGTAACTGCTTACAGGGTGCCGTAGATTTTCGTGATCAGGTCGGCGCAGCGTATTAG
>JANTFJ010000153.1 GCA_024763495.1 Desulfobulbaceae bacterium
ATGCCGCCATGTGCCCGTTTCAACGCTCGCGATAATACATCAGGTATATCGCGGCGTTTAAACGGGTGCAGGGTGGTGTTCATGGAGCGCTTACCCCATAAGGCTTGATGGAATTTCCCGCGTAATTGCAGGTCGGGTTAAAATGCGAAGTTATTTTTGAGTGAGCCCTTAGTTAACTACGGAAAATATCTCATTTGCGGAAGGTAGAGGCCAACAGATCATGGACTGTATAAAGTAACTCCAATCTGGTATATGGCTTCTGAATAAAAGGAATATGACGCTTTTTCATTAAAGTCAACTGAGCCCTGTCATCCGTATAACCACTGGTCATTAACAGTATAATTTTAGATTTTTTTGTCAAAATTTGTTCAATCAAATGCAGGCCGGTACCATCCGGCAAAACAATATCACTGAAAACAAGCTCAAATCGTCCCTTTTCCGCTTCGAACAGATCAAGGGCTTCCCGTAAAGTCGCGGCGCCAAAAACCCGGTAGCCGTTCTTGTTTAATATTTTTTCCGCCACCTCCCTGACCCCTTTTTCATCTTCGACCAGTAAAATTCGCTCTCCATGTCCGAAAGGAATTTGTCTCGGGTCGGTTATATTGAGGGTTTCATTCTCTTTATGGTGATATGGCAGATAAATACTGAATAATGAACCTTCTCCCGCTTTACTGGAGACAGTAATCCAACCTTTATGCTGCTGGATAATACCATAGACGACCGATAACCCTAAACCGGTTCCCCTGCCGACTCCCTTGGTGGTAAAAAACGGATCAAAAATTCTTTCCATGTCATCAAGCTTAATACCATTGCCGTTATCCCTGACCTCAAGACAGACGAAATCTCCTGTTCTGCCCTGGGGGAATTCCTTGAGATCTTTATTGTCCATGCTGACTATTTTCGTAGCAAGAGTAATTTTTCCTCCTTCAGGCATGGCATCTCGAGCATTAATCACCAGGTTCATCAGTACCTGTTCAATCATGCCGGGATCTACGTCGACCATTGTTGATTGCCCGGACAGATGATTTTCCAGAATAATATTTTCACCAATAAAACGGCGGAGCATCTTGTCAATATTTAACACCAGCGTATTTAAATCAACAACCCGGGATACCATTGACTGCTTACGGCTGAAGGTAAGGAGCTGCCTGGTCAATCCTCCCGCCCGTCGAGCCGCGTCCTGAATAATTTTAACATGCTGGCGCAGTGGATTATCATCTGCAATTTCCATCAGGATAATGTCACTGTAGCCGGTGATGTGGGTAAGAAGATTATTAAAATCGTGGGCCACGCCACCGGCCAGGGTTCCTATGGCCTCCATCTTCTGGGCCTGCTGCAGTTGATTCTTCAAGCTGGCCATTTTTTCTTCAGCGAGTTTTTTTTCACTGATATCACGAATACACATGACTGTTCCGGCAATTTTACCGGCATCATCATAAATAGGTGAGGCCAGATATTGCACATCAATCCTTGATTGATCTTTTTTCCAGAAGACATCTTCAGCCTCAATTTCCACCTTGTCGTCCTTCATGGCCAGGCAGAATGGGCACTCATCCGTAGGGTACTGGCTCCGATCCTGCCGGAGAAAATGGAGCAGGCTGTGCAGATCATTGCCGACAAGATCATTTATATCATCAAAACCGAACATTTTAACAGCCGCGGAGTTGGCAAAGGTAATTTCTCCATCATGGTCAAGACCAAGAATTCCTTCGGCAATGGAATTTAAAATCATTTCCAGCCGATCATTAACTTCCTTTAATTCAAGTTCAACTGCCGCACGATGTCTGGACATATCAAGATAACGGCGGGATAGGTTGGTTAAATCCTGCTCAAGTTCACGCAGTTCCCCAGGCCATGACCAGTTCAACTTCAATGGTTGATTGTTATTCAACAGGTTTACAAGGTTGCTGGTCAATGTCGTTTTCAGTCTCTCACAGGCAACAGCAAGCCAGCTTGCCACCACAACAATCAACAGAAAAAACAGGCAAAAAAACAGAATAAATTTTCCCAGAAAAAGATTGAGCCATTTATTGATCTTTGACTGGTCGATCTGCTGACCACCCCATAGACAATGTCGAAGATGATTATCAAGAAGCAGTACAGCCCAGGCATATTGATCCCCCTGCTTATCAGATACTACACAGTTTCTCTTTTGCTTTACGGCATTTCTTAAATCATTAAAATCATCAAAAGCAGTATTATGGTCATGTTTATGCGCAGCAAGGCTGTGGCTTAAATTGTGAGCCGGATTAATATAATAAATTCCATTTCCGCTGATCAGATATTTGATCCCTGCTTTGGGTAATAAATATTTCAAATCAAGTTCCAGTAACAGTACTCCTACCGTCTTTGACCTGGTAGCGACAATTGGTACGCCGACAGAAATAACCAGTTCATGGACATGGCTGTTATCAGCCGGTGTGGCTCTGGTTCGGATATCACCGACAAAAAATTCGCCGGGTTTATTTTCTTTACTTTCCCTGAATGCTTCTGATTGACTTTCAGTTAAAATAACCGCGGGAGATATGGCTACAAGCTTTTTCCCTTCTCGCTCCAGGTGAAATTTTTCCCGGCCTTCGCCATTAATGATCGAGATGGCAAGCACATCCTTTTCATCCGTAAACCAGTCAGTAATCATCCTGGATAGTCTACTATTGACTGTTCCTGAAGGGACGAGGCTATATGTATCTTCAACCTTATCACGGGCACCGGGAACCATGCTTAACATCCGCATACTTTCCTTGCGTCTTTCAATAATCTGCCTGGTTTTCTGAAACTCCCTCATCATCTGGGTAATCTGTTTTTCTGTTTGAACTTCAGCCATTTTTTTTATAAGCGGCGGCAGATTTATTGCGACAAAACCAATCAGGGGAAACAAGCCGACAGCCAGCAGCACCAGAAAGATTACAGTTCTCAGTTTCGATATTTTTATAAAATTAAACATTTATATCAGCCAGGATCATTTTCCGGTTAAACCAGCATGGCTGGATCAAATTTTTTCCAGCCATCCCCGTACATGAAAATGCGAATTGTGCTTCCCGGTACTTCCGGGGTATTTTACCGGTAAAATATTAAGGTTAATTGCGGGACTGCCCGGTTTTTTAACAGATAATGCCACTATCTCTGTATATTCAGAAGAAGTATGAGGCTCGTCAGCATCACATAAAATGTCATTTGCGGTCATGCGAATTTTTCGGTTAAAATGACAGGTTATCCTCAAAGTTGTTTCTTTCATCGTTCCGGCATCTTCCCGGCATGTTCATTTTGGCCTGCGCAGCATACTGGTGTTATTCAAGCAGACTCAAATGGACAAAGAGAAAAGCAACCTGAAAAACAGGGCTTAAACTCCGACTCTGTGAGGTGCTGGTGAACACTTACCAGGACACTACCGACTACTACATATATTCTGAGTTAAAAATAATACATAAGTCAAATAAATTAAATTATAACTGGACTGAAGGATCTGAAAGATTACAATAAGCGTAGCGCTTTACCAACATTCCAGATTTATTAAAAAAATCTGCCGCATGGCACAGACAATCTTAATTCACACAGGACATCCATGAAAAAAAATCCGGTCATATTGATTGTTGATGATACGGAGATGAACCTCCATCTCCTGGAAAATCTTTTAATCAAAGAAGGATACAAGGTGCTGGCCGCCGGCAGCGGTGAGCATGCTCTGGAAATTGTCAAGGAAACTATTCCGGATCTTATGCTGCTCGATGTTAATATGCCGAACATAGATGGTTTGACTCTCTGTCGAAAAATGAAAAGCATGCCCCGTTTACGCAACGTCCCGATAATTTTTATTACCGCAAAATCTGACGAATCCGACATAGTTGCCGGCTTTGAGGCAGGAGGTAATGATTATATCACCAAACCATTTACTATACCGGAACTTCAGGCAAGAGTAAAAACACAACTCGACCTGCGGCAGGTTCACGCACAATTACAGGAAAGTGTTGAGAGGTATCACGCTCTTGCTATTCACGATGATTTAACCGGGCTCTATAACACCCGTTATCTTTATCAGGATCTGTCTGTTGAAATTGAGACTACCAGGGAAGCAAACTCATCCCTTTCCCTGGTGTTTATGGATATAGACAACTTTAAACATGTGGTGGATAATTATGGCCATCTTCATGGCAGCATGGCCATTGCCGAGGTAGCCGATACTATTAAAGAATTAATTAATGAACCGGCTTATGGGGTGAGCTATGGCGGTGATGAGTTCGTCATTGTTCTGCCGGCGACTAAAAAAAATAAAGCCCTGGAAAAAGCTGAAAACATTCGAGCCACTATCGCTGCTACCCCTTATCTTGTTAATCTGCAGGAGCCAATCCATTTAACGGTCAGCTGCGGAGTGGCTACCTTTCCCGATGATGGCGACAGCATTAAGGACATTCTTGGGCTGGCCGACAAATCACTTTTTGCCATCAAGGCCAGTGGTAAAAATCGGGTTGGCGATGGTTCTTTAAGCAAATGACACCCGGTAGCTAAAACTCACGCAAAAATAACTTCGCATTAGTTTCCGGACACATTTTCTGTCTTCCTGTCTTTCGAAATCATGACAAATCAAGAACAAAGCATTCTCAGAGTAACCTGCTTCGGCCATTTTATGAGTCATTTCAACATGCTGGTGTTCCCTGCCCTGCTCCTGCCGCTAACCGCACAACTGGGCTTGAAAATGTCCGAGGTTCTGCAGATATCTTTCTGGATGTACCTGCTTTTCGGGATCAGTGCCCTGCCCTGGGGTATTGCTGCCGACCGCTGGGGCGCCAGGCCCCTGCTTCTTGTCTATCACACAGGAGCCGGTATAAGCGGCCTGGTTGCCGCCTTCCTGTTGAACTCTCCGGCAGGACTGGGAATTGCCCTGGCTGGTATCGGTTTTTTTTCCGGAATTTATCATCCCGCCGGACTCGGATGGATTTCAAAAGAAATCAAGCGGGTAAGTATCGGCATGGCCTATAATGGCATGTTCGGCAATCTGGGCCTGGCCATGGCACCGCTCATTGCCGGTACCGTCAATTTTTTCTCCGGGCCGCAGATGGTTTATATTATCCTGGGTCTGCTGAACTTATCCGGCATCATTTTTATATTTCTTGCCCCCGGTACCTCCTTGGACAAAAGGACGAAAAAATATACGCCAGGCAAAGAAGAATCGCTCAAATCCTTTATAATTCTGCTGGCTGCAATGATGCTGGGAGGTATTGTCTATCGTTCAACAACCATTATTATACCGGCATATTTTCAGTTGCGTAACAATATGCTGCTTGAATGGTCAACAAATTTTATTAACATGCCCTCGGCAAATGTAATTGCAACCGCAACCACCTCACTGATCTATTTTGTCGGCATGCTGGGGCAATATTTTGGAGGCCGGGTCGCAGAAAGATTTGAGCTGAAATATGCTTACCTGGCCTTTCATGCCATTACCGTACCCATTGCCTTTTTCATGGCAGACACCGCTAACCTGCTCCTGATTTTACTGGCCATGATTCACGCGTTCTTCCTGCTGGGCATGCAGCCAATTGAAAATACCCTGGTCGCCCGTTTTACTCCACGAAAACTGCATCATGCCGCTTTTGGAATGAAATTCATTTTTACCTTCGGCATTGGAGCACTGGCAGTCAAAATAATTAAAATTATCCAAACCAACTGGGGAATAAGTGCTGTCTTCCCGTGTCTTGCTCTTGTCTCTTTATCGATCACCGGCGTTATCGTAATCTTAATTTTAAACACCAGGCAATCGGTATATATTTTAAAAGGAAAAAAATAATTGACAAAAATATTTTTTTTTAAGCATTATAGTTAAAATGACTTATATTTCTTTTCAGGCGTAAAGTGCTGATCCACTATAGCGGCAGACATTAAATCAACGTATAAATTTAAAACAAGGTAATTATAAAATTCCAACATGAGGTTTGGCAGGAATAACCCTTGGGGAATTAAAGTGCTTACCCCATGAATAGTTACCTTTGTTTTTTGATAAAATAAACCGAAGGAGGAATGACAAGTGGCGTGTAAAACAACAAAAAAGAGGGCAACAAAGAAAAAGGCAGGCACCAAGACAAAAAGAAAAATAATCACTACAAGTGAATTTTCCTTTTTTGCCCCGGATGCCAAAGCAGTCTTTCTGGCCGGTGACTTTAACAACTGGGATTCTGCTAAACATTCCATGCGAAAATATAAAGGTAATATCTTCAAGAAAAAACTAAAGCTGAAACCCGGCAGCTATGAATATAAATTCGTGGTTGATGGCGAATGGCTGCTTGACCCTCAGAATCCGGAAAAGCAGGCCAATGATATCGGCAGCGAAAATTCGGTAATTACCATTAGCGAAGAAGTTATACAATACCGTTAAACGCCTTCCCTGGTGAACGCTTAGGCGCTTAGGGCCATTGTCTAAACAATTTTTTGTTTTGATTTTTGGTAACTTCTCCATATGTGGTGGTGGCACCCAACCGTAGGTCTGCTAAA
>JANTFJ010000154.1 GCA_024763495.1 Desulfobulbaceae bacterium
TTGAAGTCTCATTTTACCATTCAACGTAAACCAGCATTGGGTACAAAACCCTCTGTGTTTTATATTATCTAGGGTGAGGTATCATGTTAGAAAAAGCGCTTCAAGGAAATGCTAAATATTGGTCATGGGTCGGCTTCCTGCTGACGATGATGGGCATAGGCGGGGCCTGCTATGTCATCCAGTTTAACTATGGTCTTGGCCTCACCGGCATGAGTCGTGATGTTTCCTGGGGACTTTATATCTCCCAGTTTACATTCCTGGTTGGTGTGGCTGCCGCGGCTGTAATGGTAGTCTTGCCCTATTATATTCATAACTATAAGGAATTCGGCCGGATTACCATTCTTGCCGAATTCCTTGCCATTGCTTCGGTTTCCATGTGTCTGCTCTTTATCATGGCTGACCTTGGCCAGCCGATCAGGGCCTTAAATGTGGTTCTGCACCCCACCCCTAATTCAATCTTGTTTTATGACATGATTGTCTTGAACGGCTATCTCTTTCTTAATGTAATATGTGGCTGGGTTGCCTTAAACGCTGAGTACAAAGGAACTCATCCACCTAAATGGGTGTATCCTTTTGTTTATCTGTCAATTCCATGGGCTGTTAGTATTCATACCGTAACCGCCTTTTTGTACTGTGGTCTGCCTGGCCGTCATTTCTGGATGACTGCTATTCTTGCTCCTCGTTTTCTTGCATCGGCTTTTGCTGGCGGCCCGGCTTTCTTAATACTTCTGGTTCTTATAGTACGTAAGGTTTCAACCTTTGATGCCGGAGACAAGGCTATTCAGAAACTGGTATCTGTTATTATCTATGCCGGTCTGGTTAACTTGTTCTTTGTCGGCCTGGAACTTTTTGTAGGCTATTACAGTAATATACCCGGCCATATGCATACTCTCGATTATTTGTTCTTCGGCCTGGCTGATCATGATACTGGACATATTTACAATAACCTTGTTCCCTGGATGCGCGCGTCTACTGCGATGGGGGTTATTGCTCTTGCCATGTTCGGCTATAAAAAGACCAGGAATAATGAAGGCACGCTGGCTGTTGCCTGTGTCTTGATTTTTCTATCTCTCTGGATTGATAAAGGACTTGGTCTCGTACTTGGCGGTTTTGTGCCGAACCCCCTGGAGTATATTGTTGAATATTATCCATCAATTCCGGAAATATTCATTACTCTTGCCATCTGGTGTACCGGATTTTTTATTCTTACTGTTCTTTACAAGGTCGGTATCGGGGTTAAAACCGAGTCAGAAAGATTGTCGTAAAAACAGTTATATTAATTTTGTTTTAAAAAGCTCATTTCTGCCTGACGGCAGTAATGAGCTTTTTTATTTAATGGCTTTCCATCTTCCTATAGAGTAAAAATATTTTGTAACTACTTACTGGGTGAGCGCTTACTAATCACGAATTGTTTTGTAGCAGCGCTCAAAGGGCATTTGAAGTCTGCGCTTACAGATGAGCTGATTAATGGTTGGAGTCCGATTTTATGGCGATGAAAAATATTCTTGATCTGATTGGCAATACTCCACTGGTGCCGATTGTACGTTTAAAGCCTGCTAAGGATGTGCAGATATTTGCCAAGCTTGAATCGGCAAATCCCGGCGGCTCGATCAAGGACAGGATTGCCTTAAGCATGATAGAGGCGGGTGAAGAGAGTGGACAGCTTACTCCTGATAAAATTGTCCTGGAGGCTACCAGCGGCAATACCGGTATCGGGCTTGCCATGGTCTGCGCTGTGAAAGGGTATCGCTGCCAGCTTGTCATGCCCGATAATGCCAGTATTGAACGACGAAAAATTATGGAAGCCTTCGGGGCCGAGATTGTCCTGACTCCTGGGAAAAAGGCTACTGACGGCGCTATTGAACAAGCTTATGGCATGGCACGTGAGCATCCTGATTTATACTTTCTTACCGATCAATATAACAACGAGGCCAACTGGAAATCTCATTCTAACGCTACCGGCCCGGAAATATGGGAACAGTCCTCCGGCCAGGTAACCGATGTTGTTGCCACCCTGGGGACTACCGGCACGGTTATGGGATTGTGTCATTATTTTGCTGAATATCATCCTGAGGTGAGAGTAACTGCGGTTGAGCCTTTTCTCGGTCATAAAATTCAGGGACTCAAAAATATGAAGGAGTCCTATAAACCTGGAATTTTTAATAAAAAGTTGCCCTACCAGATCATTAATATTCCTGATGATGAGGCCTTCGGTCATGCCCGGCTCCTGGCTCGTAAAGAGGGCATTTTTGTGGGTATGAGTTCCGGGGCCGCTCTCTGCGGTGCTCTGGCGCGGGCCGAACAGCTTGATAATGGCATTATCGTTGTAATATTTCCTGATAATGGTGATAAGTATCTCAGTACACCGCTTTTTACAAGACCAAAGCCGGAAGTGGTGAAGAGGGCCCAATTACGTTTTTTTAACTCTATGAAACGCAAGAAAGTCACATTTGAACCCCTTAATGGTAACAAGGTGACTTTTTACGCCTGCGGGCCAACCGCTTATGAGATTGCCGATCTCGGCCATTGCCGCCGTTTTATTGTTGCTGACCTGATTCACCGGATATTATTAAGTAAGGGCTTCCAGGTAGACTACTGCATGAATTTTACTGATCTCGATGATAACACTATCGCGGGAGCAGCTGCCGAGAAATTGAGTCTGGCCGATTTTACTTCGAAATATATTGATGAATTCATGAAGGATATTGACGCATTGGGTGTAAAACGGGCCACCAGGTATCCCAGGGCCTCGGAACATGTTCCCGAGATGATAGAGCTTGCCCATCAATTGATTCATAAGGGCTTTGCCTACGAGAAATTGGGTTCTATATATTTTGATATCTCAAAATTTAATAATTACGGTAAGCTTTCCCGCATCGACCTTGAGAAGGTCTTGATCGGCAAGACTGTTGATCTGGATGACTATGAAAAGCATAACCCCCTCGATTTTACCCTGCTTAAACGATCAACCCTGGCAGAGTTGAAGAGCGGGATCTTTTATGAAACTGATTTCGGCAATATGCGTCCGGGCTGGCATATTGAATGCGCGGCCATGTCGCTTCATTATTTTGGCGAAACCATGGACATTCATACCAGTGGCCGTGATCTTATTTTTCCTCACCACGAGAATGAGAATGCTATTGCCGAGGCCATGACCGGTAAGGCCCTGGCCAATTTCTGGCTTCACAGCGAGTTTTTATTGCTGGATGGTAAGAAAATGAGCCGTGAGAATAATAACATTATTACCTTACGGGATGTTATGGCCAAGGGTTTTGCCGCCCGTGATGTTCGGCTTTTTCTGATGCGTAATCATTACCGGAAACCGATTAATTTTACCTATAAACGCTTGAAAGCAGCCCAGATGAGCCTGCGGCGCCTTGATGAGTTTATCCGGAAGTTGATCTGCCTGCCCCCTGGCCTGCCTCATCCCCAGGTTGCCGCTTATCTAACTTATATGGAGGAAGAATTTTTTGCGGCCATGGACGATGATATGAATATGTCCAAGGGAATCGGGGTTATTTTTGATTTCATTAAGAAGACTAATCCAATTGTTGACGAGGGCAGGATTGATCGGGATCAGAAGAAATACCTGCTTGAAAGTTTTGCCAAAATGGATGATATTTTAAATATTTTCAAATTGCAGGAATGTCCCCTGGCCCCGGAGATTGACAAATTAATCAAGGAAAGAGAGATCGCTCGACAGCAAAAAGACTGGCAGCGGGCTGATAATGTCAGGGAGGAGCTGGCCCGTAAAGGGATTACCATAACTGATTCGGCTAAAGGGCCTATCTGGAAAGAAAAAGAGTAAGTAAAATGTTATCTGAATCGCAATTAAAGGAAGAAGAACTGGATATTTTATTTGGGGTCATTAACCGTTTTGTCGGTTATTTTTCCTTGAAGGCTCAGGGTAAATCTACTAATGATACATCTAAAGAGTATCCATTCGTGGCCATGGATACCCGCCAGGTATACGATCAGCTCGATTTTGTTCAGAATTATCTACAGATAAGCTATGATGGCCCTCGGCCCTCCCTGGTTGATGTGGGCTGCGGAATCGGTAATGTCCTGATTTTTGCCGAACAGTTTCTTTTTGATGTCTACGGTATTGAAAAAGACGAATACACGGTGCGCATTGCTGAAGATTTGATCGGAAAAGACAGGATTGAGCAGGCGGATATTACTGTCTACCCTGATTACACTCGTTTTGACGTAATTTATTATTTTTGTCCCCTGCCCAACCATGAACCCCAGAAAGAACTTGAGCTTTTTATTGAAAATGAAATGAGACCGGGCGCAATTCTTATTGCTAATCGTAAAAAGAGTATGGCCATTGAAGCTGATCCCCGCTTTAAGCGTTTATCGGAAACTCTGCCGGTCTGGCAGAAGAAAATTACCTGAAAAACAATGCTGTCCGGTTACATTTTCTTATGAAAGCCATGATTCTTGCCGCCGGTTTTGGTACCCGGCTCAATCCTTATTCTCTGCTCCGTCCCAAGCCGTTGTTCCCAGTCCTGGATGAACCTCTTCTTTGTCGTACTGTCAGGCAGTTGCAGGATCATGGATTTTCGGAAATAATTATTAATGCCCATCACCTGCGACAGCAGTTTGTTAAACTTTTCCAGGGTAAAAAAAAAATCAGGCTTCAGTTGGAGGATCAAATTCTCGGTACCGGCGGCGGCCTGCGTCTTGCTTTTGAATCTTTTGGCAAGGATCCCGTGCTGGTGGTTAATGGTGATATCTGTCATAATATAGATCTGGCTGCGGTCTATGCCGGTCATTTGAATTCCGGTGCTGACGCAACTCTTGTTCTGCATGATTATCCGCGATTCAACAAGGTATCGGTGCTGAAAGACAGGATTTGCTCGTTTGGTAAAATCCCCGGAGCCCGGCAACTGGCCTTTACCGGTATTCATGTCCTTGATCCGGCCCTGCTGGCTGTAATTCCGCCAAATGTTTTTTATAATATTATTGACTGCTTGCGCTACTGGATTGCTCAAGGAGCGTTTATCAGGAGCCGGCTTATTGACAACTGGTGGACTGATATGGGTTCCCCGGCTGATTACCTGGCCCTGCATGAAACACTCCTGTGCCGGCTGGGAAAACCATTTTACCTGGGGAGTAATGTAGAGTTGGGGGTTGATACTGAATTTCATGACTGGGTTTGTGTTGGCTCCGGGGCTAAGATCGGCAATGGCGCTCAATTATCCAGGGTGGTGGTCTGGGATGGTGCGGAAGTCGAGGCTGATGCCGAATTTGCCGATACAATAGTGACTTAAATGGAGAACTCACGTCAAATTCAGCAGTTGCTGGCGGCAAATAACCTTTTGCCCCTTGAGTCATGGCAGATCAGTAAACTGGCTGGTGATGGCTCTGACCGGATCTTTTACCGCTTGACCAGCCGGCAGGCAGACCCCCTGATCCTTGTTTTTCCGGACAATGCCGGCCCGGAAGGCCGTAAGGAAGCCAGGGCCGCATTTCTGCTGGGCTGTCATTTTCGGAATAAGGGTATTTCCGTGCCTGACATCCTTGGTTTTGCTGAAGAAAGCGGGGGGATAATTTTTGCTGATCTTGGCGATGTCCATCTTCAGGCCCAGGCCACCAGTGAACCGGAGAATCTCCTTGCCTGCTACCGGAAAACTATTGACTGCCTTATTGATTTCCAGTTTAAAGGGCGGGATGATTTTCCTCTTTCAGCCTGCTGGGATACCCCCAGCTATGACCGGCAGCTTATGCTGGAACGGGAATCAGGTTATTTCCTCCGGGAATTCTGCCATGGCCTGCTTGACCCTGATGATTACCCTGTTCTCGATCATGAATTTCGCAAACTTGCCGATCGGGCCGCCGACCAGTCAGCTGATTTTATTTTACACCGGGATTTTCAGTCAAGAAATGTTATGATGACCGGGGGGCGGCCCGTAATAATTGATTACCAGGGAGCCCGGCTCGGGCCCCTGGGATATGACCTTGCCTCTTTGCTGCTTGATCCCTATGTTGGCCTGAATTCAGGCCAGCGCCAGGGGTTACGCGAATATTATATGACTGTAATCAGTAAGTTTATCAAGGTAAACCGTAATGATTTTTTGATTGGATATTATTATCTGGCCCTGCAGCGGAATTTGCAGATTCTTGGGGCCTTTGCCTTTTTAAGCCGGAAAAAAGGTAAAATATTTTTTAAGCAATACCTTAACCCGGCAGTGGTTTCTTTATTTAATCTGCTCCAGCAACAGGCTGGCCGCGATTTCCCCAGGCTGCGGAAGCTGGTTGAGCAGGTTGCGAATATTCATTGATAATTTGGTAAGCGTTCACCAGCACCTCACGGAGTCGGAGTTTATGCCCTTAGGGTTCACTCAAAAATAAATTAGTAGAGATAAGGTGTAATATGGACATTTAGAGAAGTGATCTAATTGCATGCAACCGCAGGCGTAGCAGAGC
>JANTFJ010000155.1 GCA_024763495.1 Desulfobulbaceae bacterium
GCCCAGAGGGCTGGGCTCCTACAGGAGTTTTATTGTTTTTATGCGATTAATTAACTGATTTATTATATAAAATTACTGCCTGAATTTCTTGTTTTTTATTGCAGGGGGTCAGGAATAAGGCACTAATTAACTTCTCACTTTTTTGTATTGCACCCTTTCGTCATCAATCCGGTGCCGCGTATTAGTTATACGCAAGCCGGGCTGATGGCGGAGGTAAGCGAGCCTTAAAAACAGGTCATAAACTTCGACTCCGGATAAAGTGCAGCTGAATAGTTACGAAAGTTATTTTAATTAAATTTGTATTTAACCTCGAATGATCCACAAAAGCCCACCAGGCAATAACAAATATACAAGACATTTTCCTGCAAAAATGTTTTAATGACGGTTTTGGTAAACTAACCGAACTTAACCAGCATGGCTAGATCAAATTATTTCCAGCCACCCCCGTACATGAAAATGTGAGATGTGCTTCCCGGTACTGCCGGGGTATTGTTACGTTAAAAAAAACAGCAAAAATAAAATATTACTTTTTTCTGGGAACATAAGAATCATGAAGTTACCCCCGCTTAAAATTGGTCCGTTTACAGCAAAAATACCTCTTGTCCAAGGCGGTATGTCAATACGCGTTTCAACCTCGGCCCTGGCCGTGCCGGTAGCAGAATGCGGCGGAATCGGGACCATAGGTGGTTCCGCCCTGCCCGTGGAAGAATTGCAGGCTGATATACATAAGGCCAAGAGCATGACCAAGGGGGTTATCGCGGTAAATATAATGTTTGCCATGAAAAACTTTTATAAACTGGTGACAGGTTCCATTGATGCGGGTGTAGATTTTATTGTAACCGGGGCCGGATTTTCCCGGGATATATTTAAAATCGGTAAAGAGACCAACACCCCGATTGTGATGATTGTTTCATCTCCCGCCTTTGCCAGGCTGGCGGAAAAACTGGGAGCCGCGGCAATTGTCGTTGAGGCGAAAGAGGCCGGCGGTCATCTGGGTACTGATGTTTCCTTACGGGAATTATTCCCTGAGGTCAGAAAAGTAGTTAAAAAAGTGCCGCTTATTGCGGCCGGCGGCATTACCAATGGTTTTGAAATGGGAGAAATGATGGACAGATATGGTGCTGACGGTGTACAGATAGCTACCCGTTTTGTGCTGACCCATGAATGTTCGGTAGCCGACCGTTTTAAACAGACTCTACTGGAAGCAAAAAAAGAAAATGTTACCCTGACTTCATCGCCGGTTGGTATGCCGGGCCGAGCCATTAAGACCCCGTTTATTGAAAAACTGAGCAGGGGGGAAGACATGTCCACCAAGGAATGCAAATATAAATGTCTGAAAAAATGCGATCATCATTATTGTATCAGTAAACATCTGCGCCAGGCCAGGGACGGCAATTACGAAGAAGGGTTGTTTTTCTCTGGAGAAAATGTCTATAAACTTGATAAAATAATCTCTGTGAAGGAAGTTTTTGATCAGTTTGTTACTGCGGCTGAATCAGTTTATAAAGAACCGGCAAAACTCCAAACTCCTGCCTGATTACTCTGTTTTCCTGAGGCAAAAAGATTGACACAGTCTCCTGATTATCCGGAACCACTGATCGTTCCACGAGCAGACCATCCTATTTCCAGGCAGCATTTTGACCGTGAAGCGCTTAAGGTATTGTATCGTCTGCGTGACGCCGGTTACAGCGCTGCCCTGGTGGGCGGTGGTGTTCGTGATCTATTTCTTGGCAAAACCCCGAAAGATTTTGACATCAGCACCAATGCCCGGCCCGGCCAGTTGCGTAAACTTTTCCGCAACAGCCGGACAATAGGCCGCCGCTTTCGACTGGTTCAGGTTTTTTTTCCCGGCAATAAAATAATCGAAGTTTCCACCTTCCGCTGCCGCAGTGAATATGACATCAACGGTAAAGACGAAGTACTGGCAGCCAATAATACCTACGGCAGTCTGGCGGACGATGCTTTCCGCCGTGATTTAACTATTAATGCCCTGTTTTACGAAATAGAAAACTTTACGATTATTGACTATGTGGGCGGAGTTAGCGACTTAAAAAACCGTATTGTCCGGATTGTCGGCGATCCTGACCGGCGTATTACCAGAGACCCGGTTCGTATGCTGCGGGCCATACGCCATGCCTCCCGCACTGGTTTCACCATTGACAAGGCAACCTGGGAGGCGATAAACAGACACCGGGAAAGCCTGCTCATCTGTCCAGTCTCCAGAATCAGGGATGAACTGTTCAAAGACCTGCATGGTACATCATGTGTCGCATGGGCTCGACTGGCCATGGATTGCGGTATCTTTTTTTTCCTCTTTCCCTTTTACAAACAGATAATAAATCCAGCCGATAAAGAGGACGAAAAGACCAGGCTCCTTATCTCTCTGTTCAAGGTAATTGATCGCTTACACAGCCAGGATAAACAAATCCCGGATCATCTCCTCCTGGCTCTTATTCTCATTCCCTGGGCCGAAAATTCATTTTCCCTGATGCAGGATAAAATTACAGGCAAAGCCGCCTTTGCCATGTCCAGAGAAATAAAAAGTCAACTTGAGAATAACATGCAGCATCTTAATATCAAACGGGCCGACAAAGAACTTATTGCCGGTCTGCTGGCCAACCTCTCCCTGTTTTCCAGCCAGAAAAATAAAGGAAAATGGCCGCGCTGGCTGACCAAAAAAAGTTATTTCCGCGAAGGATTGCAATTTTACAAAATTTATCAGGAAGCTCACAGCGGCACCCCAGCCATAAACCTGCAATTTGCTTCTTCGCAGGTTCGAACAAAAAACAAAAAACGTGGTCGGGCCGGTTACAAAAATGTTGCCTTTGCCCCCAATACCAAGGGCGGGGTTTTTGGTTTTAAAAAATGATTTCCCTGGAAAAAATTTCAGCCTGGCGCTCACTTTCCTGCTCCCGGCTTATGGCTGAAGCCCTGAGTAGTAAACTTGCCCGGCGACAGGATAAATTTTCTCTCTGCTCCATCATGAATGCCAAATCAGGCAAATGCGGTGAAGATTGCCGATTCTGTACCCAGTCAACTCATTACAAAACAAAATCCCCTGTTTATCCCCTTAAAAACAGTGAAAAAATCATTGCTGAGGCAGTTGAGGCAAAAAAAAACGGGGCCGGTCATTTTTCCCTTGTTACCAGCGGCCGGGGACTGCACGGGCCTGAGCTTGAGCGGCTTATCAGTACCGTATCGAAATTACGGGACAAGGTTGATATTAAAATATGCGCCTCCCTGGGTATCCTGCAAAAAAATGACCTGTTCCGGCTGAAAAAAGCCGGTTTAAACCGTTTTCATCATAATCTGGAGACCTCTGAAGATTTTTTTCCCCGGATAGTTACCACTCACAGCTTTACTGAAAGAACAGCTACCCTGAAAGCGGCAAAAAAGGCCGGTCTTGAAACGTGCAGCGGCGGAATTATCGGACTGGGAGAAACAGAAGAAGACCGGATTTCCCTGGCCCTGAGCCTTAATAAATGTCAGGTAGATTCGGCGGTTATAAATATTCTCATTCCTTTAGCCGGAACTCCAATGGCCGGCACACCTCCTCTGGAAATTAAGGATATTCTTCGATCCATTGCTCTATTCCGATTAATTCTGCCCGATATCCCTCTGCGCCTGGCAGCGGGTCGGGAATCAGCCCTGGATGATTTCTTAAGTTCAGCTTTTATGGCCGGGGCTGACGGCATGATGATCGGCGGATATTTGACCAGGAGAGGGAGGACGGTGGCAAAAGATTTAAAGTTTGTCGGGGATATAAAAAAAATATGGCGAAAATAAAATCATGGCTTGCCGGACGAAAAAAGGAAGGAAATTTCCGGCAGCTCACCCCGATATGCCGGACAGAGTCAGGATTTATCAATCTTAAATATCACAATCATGCTACCCCCCTGCTTGACTTTTCCTCAAATGACTATCTTGGCCTCTCCACTCATCCCGATGTAATTGCCGAAAGCCGCCGTTATCTGGAAAAATACGGGGCAGGGGCAGGGGCTGCCCGTCTGATGAGTGGAGATCTTTTTATTTTTCATGAACTGGAAAACAAAATTGCCCAACTAAAAGGCAAAGAGGCGGCCCTGCTCTTCGGCAGCGGTTTTCTGGCTAACAGCGGTATTATTCCAGCTCTGGTCGGCCGTCATGATGTCATCTTCTCCGACCGCCTCAACCATGCCTCCATCTATGACGGCTGCCGTTTGTCCGGCGCTTCTCTTCAACGCTTCCGCCACAACGATCTTAATCACCTGGAAGAATTATTAAAAAAAAAGCGCGGAAAAAAAAATGCCTTGATTGTTGTGGAATCACTCTATTCCATGGACGGCGATTTCTGTCCCCTGGCAGAAGTGGCTTTTTTAAAAGAAAAATACGACTGCCTGCTCATGGTGGATGAAGCCCATGCCACCGGACTTTTCGGCAGTAACGGCGGAGGACTGATTCAGGAAAAAAAAATAATCAATCAGGTTGATATTGCCATGGGAACATTCGGTAAAGCCCTGGGCAGCTATGGAGCTTATGTGGCAGCTTCACGGCAAATGGTGGATTATCTGATCAACAGGGCCCGGAGCTTTATCTATTCAACCGCCCTGCCCCCGGCAATAATCGGTGCCTCCCTGGCCGCAGTCGCCATAATTCAAAAGCAACCGACACTGCGTCGGGAATTATGGAATAAAGTACAAATTTTTAAAAAAGAGTTAAACAATGGAGGACTTAAAAATCCCGGCCTCTCGCAAATTATCCCGCTGCCGGTGGGGAGCAGCAGCAAGACAGTCAGGCTGGCAGAAATTCTCCGGCATCAGGGCATATTCGCTACCGCAGTCCGCCCCCCAACCGTGCCAGCGGGAACCGCGCGGCTGAGATTTTCCGTTACCTGTCGTTTAAGTGAAGCTGATTTAATAAAAAGTGGAAAAATTATATCTCATTACTTTACTGCTTAAAATAATACCTCAACTTTCTGACTTGAGATAAGTATTTGAAGTCATATAACATCACCAGTAAAACTCGCTCGTCATTCCGGCATGTCTTTAGCTGGAGGTAAGCGAGGAACGAGACTCCGAGCCATAAAGTTAGCCGATGATCCCTGGATTCCGGCTAAAGACATGCCGGAATGACGATATATCTATGCTGCTAATTGTATAATTTATATAAATCATTAACAAAACAACAAGTCAGAAAGTTGAGATAATACCAAAATTCATCCCTTGTTTATATCCTCATGAATAAAAGACTTTCCAAAATACGCGCCAGCCTGAAAAGACGTAAAATTGATGCCCTGCTGGTCAGCCAGCCGGATAACCGTCGTTATTTAAGCGGTTATAGCGGCAGCGATCATGGAATCAGCGAAAGTGCCGGTTTCCTGCTTATTCCAGCTAAAGGTGAACCGCACCTCCTTACCGACTCTCGTTTTAAGCTTCAGGCTGAAAAAGAATCCGCAAATTTTGTAATCACACTTTATCCAGGGGGACTGCTTAAACTGCTGGAAAAACTCCTGCCTTCACTTGGCATAAAAAAACTTGCCTTTGAAAGTCATTACACACTTTATTCCACTGCCCTGGCCCTGGAAAAAATGGCGGCAAAAATTAATATTAAAATTGTCGGCTTAAAAGGTCTTGTAGAAAATTTCAGGGCCAGGAAAACAGCAGATGAAATTTCTCTTATCCAGCGCTCTGTTGCCCTTAATGAAGACGTTTTTCAGGAGGTTTACAAACAGTTACACCCTGGGATTACGGAAATAAAACTCGCTGGAATCATTGAAAATCTGATGATAGATAAGGGAGCTGAGCAACCTTCATTTTCTACTATTGTCGCCAGTGGTCCCAATGCGGCCCAGCCCCATGCCGTACCTTCACATCGCCCCCTCAGGGAAGGAGAAACCCTGATTATTGATATGGGTCTTGTTTTGGACGGTTATTGCTCGGACATGACCCGGACAATTATTCTTGGTCGTCCTGATAAAAAAAGTGTTGATCTTTTTCGCCTGGTACGCAAGGCCCAGTTGGCCGGAATAGCTGCGATAAAAGACGGGGTTATTGCCGCGCATGTTGATCTTGCCGCCCGAAAAATCATAAATGATGCAGGTTACGGTGATTATTTCGGCCATGGTTTAGGGCATGGTGTCGGCCTCGCAGTGCACGAGGCCCCCTCGTTAAGCAGCCGTAACCGGAAAAAACTGCGGGCCGGTATGGTTGTTACGGTGGAACCGGGAATCTATATTCCCGATTGGGGTGGTATCAGGCTTGAAAATATGGTTGTTGTCAAGAAAAACGGAATTAAAAATCTAAATAAGGATATGACATTTCTTGATATTTAAAAAGAGTAAGCGCTCCATGAATACCACCCTGCACCCGTTTAAACGCCGCGATATACCTGATGTATTATCGCGAGCGTTGAAACGGGCACATGGCGGCATCC